>NZ_JBSPTO010000033.1:0-51102 GCF_053850215.1 Mesorhizobium sp. f-mel | reverse complement strand
TGTTCTTGTCCTCGTCGACGACGTGGCAGGCCTTGCATTTGGCGAAGACCTTCTCACCCGCGGCGGCGTCCTGCGCCTGGGATTGGCTCGTGACTAAGATCGCAACGGATACGGTAGCGAAAAACGCGATTGCACGCATGGCATTTCCTCCCCGATCGCCAAATCTGCCTTGGACGATCTGCGCGCGCAGACTTTCGCCGGCAAGCGCCCCTTGCACGAACAGAGCGGAATATCCGCGTCCCCCGCATGGAATTGCGGCATCTACATACCACAGAATCTGGCCGGCAGATAGAAGAAGTCGACCAGCCAGATTGCCCGAAGCGACGGGCGGCTCGAGCGGCGTCGGGGCGCGGTCGGAACGCATACCGGGTAAAGGCGTTAGACCAGCTACGGTTAAGCATCTGGAAGATCAAAGATTAGAGAAGCGTCCATGAACGACGGGAGCGTCCTGGAGGTGCGCCACGGCACCCTCATGATCGATGGCGACACGATCTTTTACAGAGAGGCAGGCCCTGAAGCCGCGCCGGTGTTGCTGCTTCCGCATGGTTATCCCTGCTCATCCTTCCAATATCGCCGGCTGATGCCGGCGCTCGCCGATCGGTGGCGGACGGTTGCGCCAGACTTCCCCGGCTTTGGCTACAGTGGAACTCCCGATCCGGCACGGTTCGGTTATGATTTTGACGCTTACGCGACTTTTCTGGAGCGGTTCACCGACGCGCTGGGGCTCGGCAGCTACGCGCTGTGGCTGCACGACTACGGCTCGCAGATCGGCCTGCGGCACGCCATAGCGCATCCATCGCGGATCAGGGCCCTCATCATCCAGAATGGCGACATCTACGCGGATGCTCTTGGCCCCAAATACGAAACGATCCGACGTTTCTGGCGGGATCCTTCACCAGCGAACCGCGCGCCGCTCGAGAGGGCTGTGAGCGAGGACGGCTTTCGCGCCGAGTTCGTAGGCGAAGTCGATGACGACGTCGCTCGACGTGTCCCGCCCGATCTGTGGAAATTGCATTGGCCGCTGATGGATACGCCTGTGCGCCGTGCGCTTTCAGTCGGACTGATGGAGAAGCTCAAGGCTAATCTCGACTGGTTCCCTCGTTACCAGGGATATCTGCGCGAGCAGCGGCCGCCGGCAATGATCCTTTGGGGACCGAAGGACGAATACATGCCTGAGCCGGCAGCGCGCGGCTATCTGCGCGATCTCCCCGAGGCCGAGCTGCATTTGCTGAAGGACGCCGGACACTGGCTGCTGGAGACCCATTTCGAGGTCGCCCTGCCGCTGGTGCGACGGTTCCTCGCGAGGTCCTGCATTAATCGCCCGCACAGAGGAGCACTTCATGACTGACAACGCCACAATTGCCCGGATCTGGCGGGGAAGGACACGCCGTGATCTGGCAGACGCCTATGAGCCCTATCTACGCCGCGAAGGCATTCCGCCGCTTCAGGAGAAGGCACTTGGCTTGCAATTTTTTCGCGAAGATCGCGAAGAAGAAACGGAGTTCGTGACCATCTCGTACTGGCCAGACGTCGAAGCCATGGCGAGCTTCACCGGCGGCGACCCGCACAAGATCCACCACCTGCCGCGTGACGAAGAGTTTCTCATTGAACTGCCCAAGCGAGTGACCGTGATGCGGATCCTCGTCAGTCAATTGCCTCGCGACTAGGGCGGCGGCCTTACGACGTCGGCGGCAACGAAAAAGGCCGCCTCGTGGGCGGCCTTTCACAATTCGCAGAATGCCGTGTTATTCGGCGTCTTTGGCGGCTTTCTTCTTCGGCGCGGCCTTTTTCTTGGGCTCTTCCGTATCGTCGGCCTGCTTGGCGTCGGCCTTCTTCGCGGCGGCTTTCTTCGCCGGCTTCGCCTTTGCCGTCTCGGTGTCCTCGTCGTCGGCCATCAACTCTTCCTTGCTGACCTTGACGTCGGTGATCGAGATCTGTCCGAGCAGATGGTCGACCACCTTCTCCTCGAATAGCGGCGCGCGCAGCGTGTTCAGCGCTTCGGGGTTGCTGCGGTAGAATTCGAAGGCTTCCTGCTGCTGGTTGGCCGGATAGCGGCGCACCTGCTCGAACAGGCCACGCTGCAATTCGTCGTCCGACACCGTCACGCCGGCCTTCTCGCCGATTTCGGCGAGAACCAGGCCGAGACGCACACGGCGCTCGGCAAGCCGCATATATTCGGCGCGTGCCTCTTCTTCCGTCGTCTCCTCGTCGGCAAAGGTGCGGCCGGCGGCTTCCAGATCGCGGTTGACCTGGTTCCAGATGTTGTTGAACTCGGCCTCGACGAGCTTCGACGGTGCCTCGAACGAGTAGGCGGCATCGAGCTGGTCGAGCAGCTGGCGCTTGATCTTCTGGCGCGTCATCGAACCGAACTGGTTCTCGATCTGGCCGCGCACCACTTCACGCAGGCGCTCCAGCGACTCCAGGCCGAGATTCTTGGCCATTTCGTCGTTGATTTCCAACGCACCGGGCTTGGACACTTCCTTGACGGTGACGTCGAAGGTCGCTTCCTTGCCGGCCAGATGCGCCGCCTGGTAGTTTTCCGGGAACGTAACCGTGACCTGCGTCTCGTCACCGGCCTTGCTGCCGATGAGCTGATCCTCGAAGCCGGGAATGAATTCCTTGGAGCCGAGCACCAGCGGCTGGTCCGTGCCGGCGCCGCCGCTGAAGGCTTCGCCGTCGATCTTGCCGACATAGTCGATCGTCACGCGGTCGCCTTCGGCGGCCTTGCCGGCCTTCGGCTCATAGGTGCGCGCCGATTCGGCGACACGCTGGACCTGCTCGTCGATTTCCGAATCCGGCACGTCGAACACCTGACGCGTCACCTTGATGTCGGAGAAATCCTTGATCTCGATCTGCGGAATGATCTCGTAGTTCAGGCGGAACTCGAAGTCTGCGCCGCCGGCCAGGATCTTCTCGGCCTCCTTCTCGTCCTCGGTCATGATCACTTCGGGCTGCATGGCGGCCTTTTCGCCGCGCCCGGTAATGATCGAACGGGTCGAATCGTTGAGGATCTCGTTGACCACCTCGGCCATGAACGACTTGCCGTAGACCTTGCGCAGGTGCTGCACGGGCACCTTGCCGGGGCGGAAGCCGTTGATGCGGACCTTGTTCCTGGCATCGGAAAGCCGCGCCATCAGCTTGGCTTCCATGTCACCCGCCGGCACGGTGATCTTGATCTCGCGCTTGAGACCGGAGTTGAGCGTTTCGGTGACCTGCATCATAGAACCTTTGTTTCCACCAATGAGGCAGCCAAACGGCTCCTGCCGTTACAGCCTGCCGGTATTATCTTGCCGGGAATGGCTTTTGGTGCGGGACTTGCCGATCTGTCCGCCCAATGCGGCTCAAATCCTTCAGAAATACGCTCCAAAATGTGAATAAGTCTTTGTTTTTCCTACTTCTTATCACATTCTGCAGAAGCGGATCGTCGCATCCCGTCACATTCGACACGCCTTTTGTCACAGGCTCGGCTAATTTTCAACCATCTTCGCGTCTACAGCGCCGCGCGTCCTCTTGGACGCGCAAAGGACGCTGTAGGACTTTCATTTTGGCGCGGGATCCTTTCCGAAAATCGGTTTTTCGATTTTCCGGATCATACGCCGGCGAACCGCCCCCAATTTTGACGGCGACATTGACAGAATGATGGCTCAGCGCAGCGATCCTGACGCAGAGAAGCCCGCCACGTTGCGAGTGGCGGGCCGCCGCGAGGCCAGGAGGCTATTGCCAAAAGCCTCCACGGCGGATGCGATACTCCCGTTTGCGCAACAGACTCCTCAACGGCGTGCGATCAGCAAGCAAAGCTCACGTAGGTCGCCATCGTACGTGCCGCTGCTCCCGAGCACGTCGACGCAACGCTTCTTCATGCGAGTCAGTTGGCTGCTGGACAACTGCGAGACCACGCTCGGCACGCTGGAAGTGCTCGGCGCCCCGGCTGTTCCAAGAGTTCCCAGCGTTCCAGGAGTGCCCGGTGTACCCAGAAGGCTTGCACCTGCAACGCCTACACCGGCACCCCGGGCGACACCACCAGTGCCACCACCATCGGCACCTAAGCCGACAGTTTTACCCCTGGTGTCGCCGACACTTGCGCCTGCACCAGCAGTTATACCCCCGGTGCCGCCCACATTGGCGCCGGCACCAGCGGTAATGCCCTTGCTGCCGCCAATCGATGCACCGGCGCCGGCATTCACCCCGCTTCGGCCGCCGATCGAAGCGCCGACACCCGCGGTAATGCGTTTCTCGCCGCCTATCGCTGCACCGGCACCGGCATTCACCCCGCCGCTACCGCCGATCGATGTACCGGCTCCTGCATTCACCCCGTTGCTACCGCCGATCGAAGCGCCGACACTCGCGGTAATGCGTTTCTTGCCGCCTATCGCTGCACCGGCACCGGCATTCACCCCGCCGCTACCGCCGATCGATGTACCGGCTCCTGCATTCACCCCGTTGCTACCGCCGATCGAGGCTCCGGCTCCCGCATTGATGCCGCCACTGCCGCCGATCGAGGCGCCAAGACCGGCGTTTACGCCGCCACTGCCGCCAACCGATGCGCCGGCGCCGACGCTAATGCCGCCTGCGCTGGAGGGTAAAGACAGAGATACAACAAGTGCACCACCGGCCAAAGCTGTGGCGAAACGCTTAACGACATTTGCCATGACACTCCTCCTTTGGTAGTTACCTCAGCAGCAGTTTCAAAGCCTGCTACTTTGGCGACAACGAACTCAGAGAGTTTTTGAATTGCTAACCCTGAATTTGTTTACGATCGTGACTTACGGGTAGCAAAAAATTTCGCCTCAATTTGAAAGAATTGTGAATACATTCCCAGGCAGAAAAACCTGACCGCCGATGAGTTCGTTCGCGCCGCCGTCGCCTACTTTGGACGGGAGATCCGCGCCGTGGCCGCCGATGGCACCATCTGGTGCTCATCTTGGCCGACAGCTTTGCAAGAACCCGAAATATGATCCGTCAGTTCGAGGCGATGCCAACGCGTGGCGCGGCGTGAAGTCCACGGTCCACCGACAGGGGACTTGCCCAGGCGACTGGCATAGACGGCACGCGGGGGCCGAAAAACCTCGAAAATCTAAGTCTTGAACTTATGACACAGCTTGTGACATAGACGTGTTACGGTGACACAAAGCCAGCGGGTATGGCGGAATTGGTAGACGCACCAGATTTAGGTTCTGGCGTGAGAACGTGGGGGTTCGAGTCCCTCTACCCGCACCACTGCTCTCCTAGAAAGTGGAGGTTCCAGTGCCGAAAGCGTAGGGTTCGTGTCATCGTACCAAGTTTTTCGCCAAAAGGCCTGGAAACGCCGCGTTCTCCCAGGTGCGACCTGTTCGGCAGAGCATCAATTGGCCCTTGCGAAAGCTGATCCTGCTCAAGATGACTGCCGGGAACCAGCCTCGGCAAAACACGTTGCTAAGTCATCGACCTTCACAAAAGGATCCGTGCGATGGCGAAAGACCTATCTCGCGAGGAAGAGAAACGCGGCACCGGAAAGGTCTTCATGTGGGGCGCCGTGATCATCGCTGTGCTTTTTGTTGCCCTAATGGCCGTGTTCATCCTCGGGCCGTTCTGGTCTTAGCCGCCATTTGGGCATCGTGAAACTCCAGGCCGCTTACTGCTCAAAGACCTGGCGCGTGAACCACTCGGTCAAATTCGCAAGTTCAGGTCCCAGCACGCGATCGTCGCCGACCGGCGGCACGATGCTTCTGATATCCGCGACGAACGACTGAAGCGCCGGAGGCGCCACACGCTCGGTTACCTGCAGCGCCTGCGAGGCGATCACCGCCAGCATCGCCATCGCGGCATCGAGGCAGCGGCCGGCGCGTGCTTCCTTCGTCCAGGCGAGGAACACCGTCGTCGCTACATCGTCCTGGCCGGCGCCGGCCGATTCCGTTCCCGGGATGAAGGTGCGCTGCGCCGCGAGTTTAGCGTGCTCCAGATAGCCCGTGATCGCCATCGGCACATAGCCGACATTGCCGTGACCATCGCTGTCACTCCAGTCCCGCCCCGTCAAAAGCAGATCGGGCAGGAGCGACACCTTGCCGTTCAAAAGCTTCGAGGCGTGGCGGTCGCATAAGAGGCAGATATCGGCCCATATCGCTGCCAGATCATCCAGGGCGGGTGTTGCCATGGCATTGTGGTAGCCGCCCGTGCTGATGCAGCGCCCGAGCGGGTGCCGGTCGTCAGGCGGGATGTAGACCGGGTTGTCCGATACCGAAGCGAGCGACACAGTAGCCGCCCGCTCTGCCGACGCCAGCGCGCGATGCGCGTGCCCCAGAATGCGAGGGACGATGCGATAGCTGACCGGCGCCTGGTAATTGCGGCGCCCGGTGCCGGCACTGGCAAGAAACTCCCTCAATCCCCGCAGGGCCGCGGCTTCGTGTTCATCGCCCCAAAGCGCGTCGAGCGCCGGATCGTAATGTTCGAGCGGCGCGCGAAACGCTTCGATCGAAAGCGCAAAGACCTTTTCGGCAAGGCGAACGCGACGGCGCGCCGCCAAGGCGGCATCGGCCACGAGTGCGGCAGCGCAGGGCGAGCCATTGATCAGGGATCCCCGTTCCTTGATTTCCAGGTCGAAGCGCGTCGAAAGCTCTGCAAAGAGCGGATAAAGAGCGAGGATTTCACCGGCGCCGCCCTGGCCGGAGGATGGCACCATGGGCATGGGTCCGCCGTCCAGCATCGCGGCGACGGCGAGCGCCATACGCGGTGTAGTCGCGGCATTTCCTTCGAGGAAATTCGTCAGACGGGCGAGCACGATCGCCCTCACCACGCGATCTGGCAAAGGCTCGCCGAATGATGTGGCGGCTGCGAACGCCTTGATGCGCGCATGGCGATCCCGCTCGCCAAGTTCGAGCCGCCTACTCGCCAGTTCTCCCATGGCGGTGGTTACGCCATAGATGACCGGCACAGGGTCGGTTTCGATAAGACGCAGGAACGACGCGCGACACTCTGCGATGCGCTGCAAAGCCTTGCCGCTGATTTGCACCGTGTCTTTCTTCCAGGCGACGCGGAAAACAGAGCTGAGATTTATGTCTTCTCGTGTCGTCAGGATAATTGTCATGTTTGATGCTGTCCGAGCGGCCACGCTTTCCCAATTCTAATCCGGGCCAATTCTAATAAAGTGGCTCCTCGAACAGCGTCTTGTCGCCGTCCATCAGCGCCTTGATCTGCGCGGCGCCATCGGCTGCGATTGCGACGCGGACGCCGAACGGCCGCACCCGCATATCGTCCTGGATCGCTATTCCCTCGCCTTCCGGCAGGTAGAAACGTTCAATGCCGTAATCCGGCGCGATGGTGGTGGCTGCGCTGAGATCCCACCCCGCGGACACATGCCCGACGATATCGGTTTCGTCGGATGCTGCCGGCGCCGGCGCGTGCCCGAACCAGGCCGCTGTCGCCTGCCAATAGCCGTCGGCGCCCTGCTTCAGCCTGACGACGATTGGCGTGTCGTCGCTCGTGAGCTTGCCGGCGGGAATGTTGGCGATCAGCTTCACCGGTATGCGGGAAATATCGTAGCCAAGGCGAATGAAGTCGCCGCGCAGCAGATCGCGCGGATCGATCGGTTCGACCCTAAGCAGCACTTGCTTGCCGTCGCGCAGGATCGCCGCCCGACCAGCGATGATCCAGCTCAGGAAGCCGATCTGGACGAGCGCCAGCACCACCGCCGAAATGATCAGCCGTTTACCGGTCATCATGCCGCTCCTTGCACGCTCGGGGCTCTCATGCGCTTTTCCACGCGGAGGATGACAAAGGCAAGGATGCCGAGAAGCACAGCTGCCGCCAGGAAGAAGCCTGCCGTGTCGAGCATCGACTGCAACATCACCACATAGATGATGGCGAGTTCGAAGGCGAAGCCGGCATAGGCAACCCAGCGCAAGCCCCTGCTGTCGCGTCCGCCCAACACGATTGCCGCGACAATGCCGGCAAGCGCAACGGCCGAGGCAATGGCAAAGCCGCTGTTGTAGCTACTTAAATCGGCTAATTCGAACTGGATCATCGCCAGGCCGGTGAGAAATCCGACCAGCGCGTGCAAGGGCAGCCGGCCGCCCAGCTGCAGTATCCAGTCGACGGGCTCGGCAGCGAAGATCGCAGCCGAGAAAAGCAGCACCGACACGACGACGAGCGGCACAGCGACCTGCAGTGTTTCGTATTCCGTAAACAACAGCACGAGATAGAAGATGACCGACAGGATGATCAGGTGGCGCGCCGCCTGGCTGCGGCTCCAGAACGAAATGGCGAACAACACGCTCGCCATGACGACGAAAAGATGCGGAAATTCCGCGCGACTGAAATAATCGAAGCCCTTCAGGAACAGCCAGGCATCGGCAATGCCGACAGCAGCGACTGTCAACGGGTTCGAGCGCAGCGCAACCGCAGCCAGGGCCGTGCCAGCGCCCCAGGTGATCAAGGCCGATGCCTCGTCGCCGGACAAATGATACATCTGGCCGATGAGCGCGATCGATCCCCCGAATGCCGCCGCGGCGACGATCCAGAGGGCCTCGCCCATTGCAGTATGGTCGCGTGTCTTCAGCACGGCGCCGCCGACATAGCCGGCGAAGATGATGGCGAAGAGCGCTGCCACCCGCGCCAGCCGCGGGATGGCCTGCCAATTGGCAGCGACGAAGATCAGGACGGCCGCACCAAAAAGCAGCGCCGCAATCATCGCCAGGATCGAGCCGAAGCTCAGTGATTTGCGCTCATTGGCCTCGACGTCGCGCGTCAGCGCGTCGGCCGTCGAGGCATCGATCAGGCCAACCTGCAGCCATCGTGCGATATCGGTCCTGACGCGTGACGAATAGCTCGCTATGCCTTTCTCCCCCAGCTTGGTCTTTTTTTCAGCCGATCCGGCCAAGCCGTTGACGCTACGGCATTTTCCGATTCGGGTTAATCTGTGTCGAAGTCGTGATTTGGCGGTGATGGTGCATTGCACAATTTGCATTGCTGCTATGCACCAATAGCCCTTTTAAATCGATATGACCCCACCTATCTTCAGGTCGTACACAAAGACGGAATGATCCGAAAGAAAGACGAAACGAGAAATACCATGAACCTGATCCGCAACTACCGCAACTGGCGCCGCTACCGGGACACCGTTTCCGAGCTGAGCCGCCTAAGCACCCGCGAACTGACCGACCTCGGCATCAGCCGCAGCGACATCCACTACGTCGCCCGCAAAGCGGTCTAATCCTCTTCGGACCGCAAATGGTCCGAACCAGTTTGACTTGAAAAGAGAACGACAATGAACCTAATCCGCAACTATCGTAACTGGCGCGTTTATCGCTCGACGGTTACCGAGCTGGGTCGCCTTTCGAACCGCCAGCTGCATGACCTCGGCATCGTCCGCGAAGAGATCAAGAGCATCGCCCGCAAGGCGATCTAGTCAAGGAATTTCGCCAGGGTTGACCTCCTCCCCAACCCTGACGAATACGGTCAGCCTTCACCTCCTCCCGAGGGTTTGACCACAAAAACGGCGCCCGCCGCACCTCCTCCCGCGGCGGGCGTTGTTTCCCCAAGGCGAAACAAATTTCGTCCCAGGGCGAAACGAATTTCGTCCCCAGGGGTTTCGCCCCCCCTCATCAGGCGAAAGGAATTTCGTCAAAGCCGACCTCCTCCCCGGCGATGACGAATACGGTCGATCTTCACCTCCTCCCGAGGATCGGCCAGCAAAACGACACCCGCCGGACCTCCTCCCCCGGCGGGTGTTGTTGTTTCAGAGTCGAAGCAGTCCGAGAGCCGTTTTGGCGGGGGACTGTCGTCAGTCCAGCGCACCGCTTTCCAGCACGCCCCGTTTCTTCCACTGGCTCAGCGGAAAAATGTCCGGTGCGCCGCCCATCGGCGCATACCAGGAATCCACCACCCATTCGGTGCCCCCGCGGTCGCTGATCACCGCCGTCCAATGGGGATAGCGCCCGTCGACAAACAGGCCCCGCGAGGCCTTGTCCTCGACCTTGTGAAACCTGAGCAATTTTCGCTCGGCAAGATAGACCAGCAACGCATCCGTATTGGTCGATTCGTCGACACAATCCATCTGGCCCCTGATGCGCGATGCACCGAATTCCGACTGCGGCAGATCGCGAATGCCGATGGCCCGGAAGATGCGCTGCTCGAAATAGCGGACAGCCTTCGAAATAGCGGAACGCTCGGCTTGGGGCGAACCCGCGCCCGCACGCAGGATAGAGCGGAAACGCGCGCCGTCACCGGGGCCAAGCGCCAGCATCGTGCGATAGTTGCAACTATAGCCGTGGCATATGGGGATCCGCTTGGAAGCCGTCGCGGCCAGCTCGCCGGCGGCCGCTGATCCGGCCATGGCGATCACGACTGTCAAAAAGGTCGCTCTGGCAAAGTTCCCGAGACTCCCGTCCATTCTCCGACAGTAGACGATTGCAGCACTTGGCGCCAACAGTGCGACGAACTCATGCAATTGCAATCGCGGCTACAAGGGACTATTTCGGCGCTCATGAACAAGAATCCCATTCACGTCATCGGCGGCGGTCTCGCCGGCTCAGAAGCCGCTTGGCAGGCGGCCGAAGCCGGCGTTCCCGTTGTTCTGTATGAAATGCGTCCCGTCCGCGGCACCGATGCGCACAAGACGGGTGGGCTGGCCGAGCTCGTCTGTTCCAATTCCTTCCGTTCCGACGATGCGCAAACCAACGCCGTCGGTCTGCTGCACGCCGAAATGCGGCTGGCCGGTTCGCTGATCATGAGCGCTGGCGATGCCAACCAGGTGCCCGCCGGTGGTGCGCTTGCCGTCGACCGCGACGGATTTTCCGAAGCGGTGACCAAAAAGCTCGAAGCGCATCCACTCATCACCATCCAGCGCGAGGAAGTGCCCGGCCTGCCGCCGGCGGACTGGGACCAGGCGATCATTGCCACCGGCCCGCTGACCGCGCCGTCGCTCGCCCAATCGATCGCGGAAGTGACCGGCGCCGATGCGCTCGCCTTCTTCGATGCCATCGCGCCGATCGTCCATTTCGACACGATCGACATGGACGTTTGCTGGTTCCAGTCACGTTACGACAAGGTCGGGCCTGGCGGCACCGGCAAGGACTACATCAACTGCCCGATGGATAAGGAGCAGTACCTTGCCTTCGTGCGGGCACTTGTCGACGGTCAGAAAACCGAATTCAAGCAATGGGAAGGCACGCCATATTTCGACGGCTGCCTGCCGGTCGAGATCATGGCCGAGCGCGGCGTCGAGACGCTGCGTCATGGGCCGATGAAGCCGATGGGGCTGACCAATGCGCACAATCCATCGGTGAAGGCCTATGCCGTCGTGCAACTTCGCCAGGACAATGCGCTGGGCACGCTCTACAACATGGTCGGCTTCCAGACCAAGCTGAAGCACGCCGAGCAGGTGCGCGTGTTCCGCACCATCCCGGGCCTCGAAAACGCCGAGTTCGCTCGCCTCGGCGGCCTGCACCGCAACACCTATATCAATTCGCCGACGCTGCTTGACCATTCGCTGCAGTTGAAATCGCGGCCCGGCCTGCGCTTCGCCGGCCAGATCACCGGCTGCGAAGGCTATGTCGAAAGTGCGGCCATCGGCCTGCTTGCCGGGCGCTTTGCCGCCGCCGAGCGGCTGGGCCACGCGCCGGCGCTGCCGCCGATGACCACTGCCTTTGGCGCGCTGCTCAACCATATCACCGGCGGTCACATCGTTTCCGACGACGAGCCGGGAAAGCGCTCCTTCCAGCCGATGAACATCAATTTCGGCCTGTTTCCCCCTGTGGAAGCGCCGAAAGCCGAGGGAAAGCGCCTGCGCGGCAAGGATAAGACAGTCGCCAAGCGGCGTGCGCTGACGTCACGCGCGCTGGCCGACTGCCGCGAATGGCTGGGATTGCCTTCGCGGGCGGAAGCAGCGGAGTAGCAGTTACGGAGTTCGTGTCAGCCTTCAGATGCCCGGCCAGCCTCGCGTTGCGCGACGCAAGAGCAGCCAATGGCGGCGCCAGGCCGAGAGCTGCGCCTCGCCGTTCAGAGGTGAATGAGGAGAACCTTCCATCTTGCCGAGATAGGCGCTCGACAAGGCCAGCGGCAAAAATGCCGGTCGCAGCGAAACAGGCAAGGCCGATGCACCCTTCTCGAAAGCAGACAAATGCTCCTGCGCTAGTGCAATCATCGCGGCGACAGCGCGTTGCGCTCCAGGCCCACCTTCGCCCGCAACGAACTCCTCGGGCGACGACCCTGCCGCAGCCAGAATGTCGGCCGGGACAAAGCATTGCCCACGCTTGCGATGCAGCGGCAGCAGTAGCAAAAGGCCGGTCATCGCTTGTGCACAACCTGCCCTGCCCGCAAGTTCGGCAAACCGTGGTGCTTCGACGGGATCAAGCACCATCGCTGCAAGCTGGATGAGCGCCGCTGCGGTCTCGCCGCAATAGCCTTCCAGATCGGTGCGCGACGGCATAGGGTCGTCATAGAGATCGAAAACGCGGGCTTCGAGCATGTTCTCGAAGGCGGGTTTCGGCAGGTGGTGGGTGGAAATCGTCGCCTTTAACGCGTCCGCGACAGGATGGCCAACCCCGTCCCCATTGTCCTCGGTTGCGATGACATCGCGCCACCATTGCAGCCGCACTTCGCCCGGCAGCGCCTCGCGGATGCGGTCGCGGATGCCTGATATCTCGGCATTGAAGGCATAGAGCGAAAAAAGTGCGTCACGCTTGTCCTCAGGCGCATAGAGCGCGCAAACATAGCGGTCATGGTCGGCGGCTCGCACCGTTTCCATGACGATTTTGGCGTTTTCGCTCACGTCACTCGACGGCGATCAGTGCGGCAGCCACCGCACGGTTTTCCGCCAGAAGAACATTGTAGGTCCGCACGGCCGCGCCGGTCGACATCGGATCGGCCGCAATGCCCACCGCCTTCAGCGCAGCACGCAGCGCCGCCGGCAACGGCCTGAGATCCTTGCCGGCGCCGACCAGCAGGATCTCGATCTTGTCAGCCTCGTCGAGCAGCTTGGCGAAATCCGCCGCCGTCAGTGCCAGGGGATCGGCCGGCTCCCAACCGTAGATGCCCGACGGCAGGCACAGGAGCGAGCCGCGATGCGACATGTCGGCGAAACGAAACCCACCATTGCCGTAGGCCTCGATCGGGGCACGGCCGGGGAAATGCGCTTCACGGATGACGATGCCTTTGGTCATCCCGTTGGCCGCCCGTCAGGTTGCCACGGCTTTGCCGCCGCTCACCGGCTTCTCCTCGTCGGCCGTCGCGGCCTGTGGCCGCAGCTTGAACAGGATGAGCAGCGGGGCGGCGATAAAGATCGACGAATAGGTTCCGAAGACGACGCCGAACAGCATTGCCAGCGTGAACGAGCGGATCACCTCGCCGCCGAACAGCACCAGCGCCAGCAGCGCTAGCATCGTGGTCACCGAGGTCAGCGTCGTTCTGGACAGCGTCTCGTTGATGGCGTTGTTCAACAACTGCGGCAGCGGCATTCTCTTGTATTTTCGGAGGTCTTCGCGAACACGGTCATAGACGACGATCGTGTCATTGAGCGAATAGCCGATGATGGTGAGTATCGCCGCAAGCGACGACTGGTTGAATTCGAGACCGGTGATGACGAAGAAGCCGATCGTCATGACCACATCGTGGACTGTGGCGATGATGGCGCCGACCGCGAACTGCCATTCGAAGCGGAACCAGACATAGATCAGGATTCCGAGCAGGGCGATCAGCATGGCGATGGTGCCTTGCTTAGCGAGCTCGCCGGAAACCGTTGGTCCCACCACCTCGACGCGACGGAAGTCGTAATGGTCCTGCAACTCGCCGCGCACCTTGTCGATGACGGTCTGTTCGGCGTTCTCGCCGCCCTCCTGCGTGCCGACGCGAATCAAGACGTCGTTCGGGTCGCCGAACTGCTGCACCTGCACTTCGCCGATGTTGAGTTCCGAAAGCCTGCTGCGGATGTCGGCAATATCGGCGGTGCCATCCTTGGCCTGGACCTCGATCAGCGAACCGCCCTTGAAGTCGATGCCGTAATTGATGTCGACAGTCATGAACAGCACGACCGCCAGGATCGACAGCACGCTGGACAGCGCGAATGTCCAGCGGCGGATGCCCATGAACGGAATTCTAGTGCCCGGCGGGACGAAGGTCACCGGCGCGCGCGGTAACTCCTTCGGGCGGGCGCGGCGAAGCCAGATCGACACCAGCAGCCGGGTGAAAGTGAACGCGGTGAAGACGGTGGTCAGAATGCCGATGGCGAAGGTTACGGCAAAGCCCTTCACCGGTCCGGTCCCGAGCCAGAACAGAACCACGGTCGCGATCAGCGAGGTGACGTTCGAATCGACGATGGTCGCCAGCGCTTTCGAAAAGCCCGTATCGATCGCCTGGATCACCGAGCGACCGTTTCGCCGCTCCTCGCGAATGCGCTCGTAGATGAGAACGTTTGAATCGACCGCCATGCCGATGGTCAGCACGATACCGGCGATGCCCGGCAATGTCAGTGTCGCGCCGAGCAACGACAACAACGCGATGATCATCGCCACATGCACCGCCAGCGCGATGTTGGCAATGAAGCCGAGGAAGCCATAGGCCACGAACATGAATACGACGACGAGGATCGAGCCGATCACGCCGGCGACCTTGCCGGCGTGAATGGAATCCTCGCCGAGCCCAGGGCCTACCGTGCGCTCTTCGATCACCGTCAGCGTCGCCGGCAGCGCGCCGGCACGCAACAGCACGGCGAGGTCGTTGGCGCTCTCGGCGGTGAAGTTGCCCGAGATCTGGCCGCTGCCGCCAAGGATCGGTTCGCGGATCTGCGGCGCCGAAATCACCTGATTGTCGAGGATGATGGCAAACAGCTTGCCGACATTCTGCGAGGTGGCCTGGCCGAAACGCGCCGCTCCCTTGGAATCGAAGGTGAACGAAACCACCGGCTCGTTGGTCTGGGAATTGTACGTCGCCTGCGCATCGACGAGATTTTCGCCCGAAACGATGACGCGGTTCTCGATCAGATACGGAACCGGCGGATCATCCTGCGAATACAGAACCGATGATCCCGCCGGCGGACGGCCGTTGAGCGCGTCCTGCACCGGCATGGACTGGTCGACCATCTGGAAGGTCAGCTTGGCGGTCTGACCAAGAATGTCCTTCAGCCTTTGCGGATCCTGCAGGCCCGGCACCTGGACCAGAATGCGGTCGTCGCCTTGGCGTTGCACGATCGGCTCGGTAGTGCCGAGTTCGTTGACGCGGCGCTCGACGACCTCGAGCGACTGCGCCAGCGCCGTCGACGTCCGGTATTTGATGCCGGCATCGGTGACGGTGAATTTGAGCAGGCCAGGCTCGGAATCATCCAGCGACATCTCCTGGACGGAGCCGCCGCTGAACAGGCCGGCGGCCACCGGATCGGTCAATGTCTTCAGCGCCGTCTTGGCGGCATCGACCTGACCGGGATCGGTGATGCGGACCTGCACGGTCCGGCCTGATCCGGCAAGACCGGTGTAGCCGATCTTGGCGTCGCGCAGCAGTGTCCTGATTTGGTCGCGCGTCGTCTCCAGCCGATCCTTGGTCAGATCGTTCGGATCCATCCTGAGCAGGATATGCGAGCCGCCCTGCAGATCGAGGCCGAGCGTCATCTGGCGCTTCGGCACCCAGTTAGGAAGCTGGGCCAGCGTACTGGCAGAGAAAAGATTGGGCGCGGCGAGGATCACTGTGGCGGCCACGGCCAGCCAGATCAGGATCATCTTGAAGCGCGAGAAATAAAGCATATGGCGTCGTCCGTCAGGGCATTCTGGCGGATCGTTCCGCCTGGAATCGGGTTATTTCTTGGCGTTCTGGTTCGCCAGCGGCTCGCCGTTGGTCCGCACCTGCAATTATAGAGCACGGGTCAGTCACTTTGGTGCTGCCATCGGGCTTTCTTGAGCAGTGACCTGATTTCATCGCGTGTCGTCTCCAGCCTGCCCTTGATCAAATCGTCCAGATCCAAGCTGAGCAGGATGTGCGAACCGCCCTTTTGATCAAGGCCGATTGCCCTTTCGAGTTTCGGCATCCAGTCGGGCTGCTGCTTGGCGAGCGGACTGGCGGCGAAAAGACTGGGCGCACCAAGAACCCGTGCGATCGCCACGTTACCCAGATCAGAGTCATCTTGAAGCGCGAGAAATACAGCAAATGGCGTCGTCCGTCAGGGGGCGTATCCGCGGATCGCTCCGCCAGAAATTTCGGTTATTTCTTGGCGTTCTGGTTCGCCACCGGCTCGCCCTTGACGCGCACATCGGCGATCGTCGAGCGCAGCGCCGTTACCTTGGTGCCACCGCCGAGATCGATCTCGAGCTCGTTGTCGTCGATCACCTTGGTCACCTTGCCGACGAAACCGCCGCCAGTGATGACCGTGTCGCCGCGACGAACCGCCGCCAGCATCTCGCCGCGCTTCTTCAACTGCGTGCGCTGCGGCCGGATGATCAGAAAATACATGATCACGAAAATCAGAACAAACGGCAAAATGCTGATGAACATATCCGGGGAGGTGCCGACGCCTTGGGCATATGCCGGTGTCACGAACATCGAGGTACTCCTGAATTTTGAAAAACAGCCGCCAAACCGTCCTAGGGAAATTTGGCGGCCCCGTGAAATTTGGCCGGAATATAGTCGGTAAAGTTACCAATGCAACTGCGGCCAGGCATTTCAGCTGCTTTTCCGGCTGGTTGAGCCGTGTTAGAGCATGATCCCAAAAAATGGAGCGCGGTTTCGGAAAAGATCATGCTCTAACAAAAGGTTGGAGCCGGTCCGAAACCGCCGGAATCAAATAAGTTCCGTTGTCACACTCCTGAATGCAAAAACAAAAAGACAAGAAATGAGCGACAGCACCATTGAAGCCCTGAACAACAAGCTAGACCGTCTGATCGAGGCGGTCGCCCGCCTCGCCCCGCCGCCGGTGCCGGAAACCGACCTCGGCGAGGCCGATTGCTTCGTCTGGCAGGCTGATCCCGGCTATCTGGAGCCGGTGCTCAAGGTCAACCGCGTCGACATCGGCCTGATCCGCGGCGTCGACCGCGTCCGCGACATACTGGTCGACAACACCGAGCGCTTCGCCTCCGGTTACGCAGCCAACAACGTGCTGTTGTGGGGCGCACGCGGCATGGGCAAGTCCTCGCTGGTCAAGGCCGTGCATGCGGCGGTCAATGCCTCGGCAAAGCTGGACCTGCCGCTCAAGCTCATCGAGATCCATCGCGAGGACATCGACACGCTGCCGAAGCTGATGAATTTGCTGAAGGCAGCACCTTACCGATTCATCCTGTTTTGCGACGATCTCTCCTTCGACCACGATGACACGTCCTACAAGTCGCTGAAGGCGGCGCTGGAAGGCGGCGTTGAGGGCCGCCCGGCCAATGTTATCTTCTATGCCACTTCAAACCGGCGGCACCTACTGCCGCGCGACATGATCGACAATGAGCGCTCGACCGCCATCAACCCGTCAGAGGCGGTCGAGGAAAAAGTCTCGCTGTCCGACCGTTTCGGCCTCTGGCTCGGCTTCCACAAATGCTCGCAGGACGAGTATCTCGACATGGTCGACGGCTATGTCCGCCACCACGGCCTTGCCATCGATCCCGAGACGCTGCGCGCCGAGGCGCTGGAATGGGCGACGACGCGCGGCAGCCGTTCGGGCCGCGTTGCCTGGCAATTCACCCAGGATCTGGCAGGCCGGCTCGGCAAATCGCTCAAAGATTAGGGACGAAGACTGAAAAAGCCCGCCCCTTGCGGAGCGGGCTGAGCCGGCGGGCCGGACTGGAGGTCAGGCGGCGCGCAGTTGCTTTTCTTGTTCTATTCGAGATAGGTCGACGGATCGACTTTTCTTTTATAGGTCGAAGGATCGACTTTCTTTTATTCAAGATAGGTCGAAGGATCGACCGGCGCCGAATTCTTACGCACTTCGAAATGCAGTTTCGGCGAGTCGGTGGTACCGCTCATGCCGGACTGCGCGATTTCCTGGCCGCGCTTAACCTTCTGGCCGCGCTGGACCTCGATCGAGCGGGTGTGGCCATAGACAGTGACCAACCCGTTCTCGTGGCGCACCAGCACCGTATTGCCGAATTCCTTGAGGCCATCGCCGGCGTAAATGACGACACCGTTCTCGGCCGCCTTGACCGGGGTTCCTTCCGGCACCGCGATGTCGACACCATCCTTGCCGCCGCCAAAGCTGGAGATCACGCGGCCGCGTACCGGCCAGCGCATCTTGCCGATACCGGTGGCGTTTGGCGCCACCGCGTCGTCGTCCTCGGCCTGCTGGATGACCTTGGCATCCTTCCTCGGCGGCGTGTAGGCGGCGAGCGTCTCCGACGGCGTGGTCTTTGCCGCAGGCGGGGTAGTGGCAGTCGTTACCGGATCGACCTTTGCCGGCTTGGCACCGGCAACCGTCGCGGTTCCGCCGGCCGGCACCTTCAGGGTCTGGCCGATCTTGAGCAAACCGTCTTGCATGCCGTTCGCCTGCTTCAACGCAACCACGCCGACGCCGGTCTTCCTGGCGATCGCCGACAGCGTATCGCCCTGCTGGACCGTGTAGGTGCCGCCGGCACCAGTCGTCTTGGGGGCGGCTTTTCCGTCCTTCGGCTGGCTTGCTGCGGCCGATGCATCCACCTGCGCGGCGGACTTGCCCTCCTTAGGCTTCGGCTGCTGCGGCAGCACGGCCACGATCTCCGGCGCCTTGGCCGGCAAATCGTGCTTGGTGTCGTTCGCAGGCTTGGCGTCCGCAAGCTTCGGCGCCGGTTTCTTGCCCGAATAGGCATAGGCCGGGATGACGAGCTTTTGGCCGGTCTTCAGCCCGTTGGTCGCGCTTAGCCCATTGACCTTCATGAGGGCATCGGCGGGCACGCCGTAGCGCCGCGACAGGCCGGAAATGGTCTCGCCGTCCTTGACGACGATCTCGGTAGCACGCGGTGCGCTGCCTGCCGTCGCCATGCGCGGAGCATCAGACTGTGCGTCCTTGAACGGCTTTGCCGCTGTCCCCGTTGCGATCCGGTCGACCTGGGGGGCGGCTGGCGCCGAAGCGGTGCGCGCCGGACTGGCGGCGGGCGCCGGCTGCGACTGGCTGACCGGCGGCAATTGCTGCGTCGTAACCGGCTCGAGGCTTGAGCGGCTGACCGACTGGGTATGGCTGCCGTCGAGCGGCGCGGCCGACACCGGCGCATCGCCAGGATAAGGCTGTGCGGCGTCCTGCTTGTCGATGATGGCGCGCTGGTTGTTGGTCGAGGAGGTGAAAACGTCATCGACGCTGTTGAACCGCGAGACCTGGGAACTGCATCCCGCCGCGGTGCCCGCAACCATGAGGACAGCGAAACCACGCGCCAGGTTGCGTCCGTTTGCCTTCAAAATACTGAATTGCATCGCTTTTACCCGCAGATACCCGGTACAGACTGACCGCGATTAAAGCGCGTTAATGTTACTGGTCGGTTAAACCTCTAGAATCAGACGCAAATTTTGTTAAAATATTTAAGGCTGGACCTGTCGGGCTGAGGTTCAGGTAGGGCCCCGTCGCGGACGGGCGCGAAGCGGCCAGACCGGTTGCGGCCATCCCCTGAAATATCGACAGTTCCCTAGATGACCGCGGCTACGCCGCGCAGGATCGCCTGCAGGCGGACGAGGCCGATGTCCTCGCGTTCGAAGCGGCTGCCGACCTTCGTCAGTTTGGCAAGCACCTGCTCGCCCTCCTCGGGTCCGATCGGGGCGATGACGATGCCGCCGCTCGACAATTGGTCGAGCAGGAAGCGCGGCAGGCTGTCGAAGGCCGCCCACGCGACGATACGGTCGAACGGCGCTTCATTTGCCAGCCCGTTGGAGCCGTCCGCCTGACGCACGATGACACTGCCGATGCCGAGTGCCTCGAAGCGTTGTTTGGCCTGCTCAACCAGCGTCTTGTAGCGGTCGATGGTGACGACCCGCGCGGCAAGCCGCGACATCACAGCCGCCGTGTAGCCCGACCCGGTGCCGATCTCGAGCACGCGGTTGCCCGGCTCGATGGCAAGCGCTGCGATCACTGCGGCTTGCAGATCGGCGCCCTCGATCGCCTCGCCGCATTCGATCGGCAGCATACGCTCCGACCAGGCGATCGGATGGAACTGCGCGGAAAGGAAGCCGCGCCGCGGCGTCGCCTCGAAGGCGGCGATCAGTGCCTTCGGCACCACGCCCTTGCCACGCAGGCGGAGCAGGAAAGCGGCGAAGCCTTCGCGGTCGTCGAGCGTCGGACCGTGGTTCAGGTTCATGCGAGCGCCTTGGTCAGTTGATCGCGGATTTCATGAGCGGTGAGATCGAGCTGCAGCGGCGTTACTGACACCAGCCGGTTGCGCATGGCATAGAGGTCGGTGCCTTGCTTGCCCTCGACCGGCTCGCGGCCGAAGCGCAGCCAATAATAGGGAAGTCCGCGGCCGTCGCGGCGCTCGTCGACCCACAGGCTGTGGACGAGCTTGCCTTGCGAGGTGACCACCGTGCCGGCGATCTCTTCTGGCGCGCAATTGGGAAAATTGACGTTGAGCAGTACGCCGTCCGGCAGCGGCATGGCGACAAGTTTCCTGAGCAGCGCCGGCGCCAGCGCCTCGGTGGTCTCGTAAGGCACGACGCGATCCTCGCCGACATAGGAATAGGCCTGGCTGAGCGCGATCGAACGCACGCCGAGCAGCGCGCCTTCCATGGCGCCGGCGACGGTGCCCGAATAGGTGACGTCGTCGGCGATGTTGGCGCCGGAATTGACGCCGGACAGGATCAGGTCGGGTGCTGCCGGCAGGATCTTCTTCACGCCCATGATGACGCAGTCGGTCGGCGTGCCGCGCACGGCAAAGTGTTTTTCGCCGATCTTGCGCAGGCGCAGCGGCTCCGAGATCGACAGCGAATGCGCGTAGCCGGACTGGTCCTGCTCCGGCGCCACCACCCAGACATCGTCCGACAGCGTGCGGGCGATGCGTTCGAGCGATGCAAGGCCCTCGGCATGGATGCCGTCATCATTGGTCAGGAGGATGCGCATTATTTCGATTCGATCTTTTCCAGACCGCCCATGTAGGGCCGAAGCGCTTCAGGAATGGTTACGCTGCCATCCTCATTCTGGTAGTTTTCGATGACAGCAATGAGAGCGCGGCCGACGGCGGTGCCGGAGCCGTTCAGCGTGTGGACGAAGCGGTTGCCCTTGCCGTCCTTGTCCTTGTAGCGGGCGTCCATGCGCCGCGCCTGGAAATCGCCGCAGACCGAGCAGGACGAAATCTCGCGATAGGCGTTCTGGCCCGGCAGCCAGACCTCGATGTCGTAGGTCTTGCGCGCGCCAAAACCCATGTCGCCGGTGCACAGCGTCATGGTGCGGAACGGCAGGCCGAGACGCTTCAGCACCTCCTCGGCGCATTCGGTCATCCGCTCGTGCTCGGCCAGCGACGATTCCTGATCGGTGATCGAGACCAGCTCGACCTTGTAGAACTGATGCTGGCGCAGCATGCCGCGCGTGTCGCGCCCGGCCGAGCCCGCTTCCGAACGGAAGCACGGCGTCAGCGCCGTATAGCGCAGCGGCAGCTTTTCGTGCGCCGTGATCTCCTCGCGCACGAGGTTGGTGAGCGGCACTTCGGCGGTCGGGATGAGGCCAAGCCTGCCATCTCCATGCGGGGCGAAGAAGAGATCCTCCTCGAATTTCGGCAGCTGCCCCGTCCCGAAAAGAACCTCGGCTTTCACCATCAGAGGCGGCTGAATCTCCTCATAGCCATGCTCGGTTGTGTGCAGGTCCAACATGAACTGGCCAAGTGCGCGCTCCATCCGCGCCAACCCGCTCTTGAGCACCGTGAAGCGCGAGCCCGACAGCTTCGCCGCCCGCTCGAAATCCATCATGCCGAGCGCTTCGCCGATCTCGAAATGCTCCTTCACCCAGTTCGGTCGCGTCGGCACCTTGCCGACGATGCGCTTGGCGACATTGTCGTGCTCGTCCTTGCCGACCGGCACATCGTCGAGCGGCACGTTGGGCAGCACGGCCAAGGCGTCGTTCAGCGCCTTGTCGAGTTCGCGTTCGCGCGCTTCGCCATTTTGGATAAAGGTCTTGATCTCGCCGACCTCGACCTTCAACCTTTCGGCAAGTGCGGCATCGCCCGAACGCATGGCATTGCCGATCTCCTTCGACGCAGCGTTACGGCGCTCCTGCCTGGTCTGCAGCTCGGTCAGGTGTTCGCGCCGCGCCTCGTCCCTGGCGATCAGATCATCGACCGTGGACTGCGCATCCTGAGCCGACCACGAGCGCTTCTTGAGCGCCTCGACAAGGGCCTTCGGGTTGTCGCGAATCCATTTGATGTCAAGCATGGTCCTGAACGCTCCTGAGCTAGGTCAGAGGGCGTAAACCGCATCCTTGACCGATGCAAGATGTCAAGGCCGAGTTCCTTCGCGCCCCCCTCTGTCCTGCCGGACATCTCCCCCACGGGTGGGGAGATTGGCTGTCATCGCGGGCTTTCGCCTATCTCCGGCGTTGAAGAAGTGAGCTGTCGGCGAAACTGCCGATCTCCCTCCTTGTGGGGGAGATGTCCGGCAGGACAGAGGGGGGCGCTGTCCCGAAGATTTTGAAGATAGTGCTACCCGCCTGATGCAGCCTACGTAGACGACGCATCCACCGGCTTTTCGGCCGCCGCTTCCGCAGCTTCCCGCTTCTCGCGCGCCAGACGTTCCCGTTCTTTGCTGCGCTCGATCAGCCGCGCCGACCAGATCGAGACCTCGTAGAGAAGGATGGTGGGGATGGCGAGGCCAATCTGGCTTATCGGGTCGGGCGGTGTCAGCACAGCCGCCACCACGAAGGCGATGACGATCGCCCATTTGCGCTTTTCAACCAGCGCCTCGGACGACAGCATGCCGACCCGCGCCATCAGGCTGGTCACCACCGGCAACTGGAACACAAGCCCGAAGGAGAAGATCAGCGTCATGATCAGGCTGAGATATTCCGACACTTTCGGCAGCAGCGATATCTGCACCTGGTCGTCGGTGCCGGCCTGCTGCATGGCGAGGAAAAACCACATCACCATCGGCGTGAAGAAGAAATAGACCAGCGACGCACCCATCAGGAACAGGATCGGCGAAGCGATAAGGAACGGCAGGAAAGCGTTGCGTTCGTTCTTGTAAAGGCCGGGCGCGATGAATTTATAGATCTGCGTGGCGATCAGCGGAAAGGCAATCACCATGCCGCCGAACATCGCCAGCTTGACCTGGGTGAAGAAGAATTCCTGCGGCGCCGTGTAAATCAGCTCGACTTTGTGCGGGTCGAGCCCTGCCCATTGGGTTGCCCATTTGAACGGGATAACCAACAGGTTAAACAGTTGCTTGGCGAAGAAGAAGCAGAACAGGAAGGCGACGAAGAACCCGCCGATCGACCACATCAGCCGCCGGCGCAACTCGATCAGATGCTCCATCAGCGGAGCCGCCGATTTATCGATCTCGTCCTTTTCCGAAATGCTCACTTGGCGGCTCCCGCCGTCTTTTTGGCGGCTGCAGTCGGCTTCTTCACCGCTGCCGGTGCAGGCTTCGGCTCGGCCTCTTTAGCTGCGGTCTTTGTCGCGGCAGGTTTTGCCGCTGCTGCCGCTGGCTTCGCTGCGGCCTTGGAGGCCGGCATCGCTTTCGCTGCCGCGGCCTTCTTCTTCGCTGCCGCGGCCTTTTGAGGTGCAGCCGGCGTCGCCGTCGCGACAGGCGGTGTCACCACCGACTCATCGGTCATCGCCGGGAACGTCGGCGCCGCCGGCGCCGCTTCCGGGGCGTTGACGCCCGGCAGCACCGTCGCGCCATTCTTCAGCTCGGTCTCCTGCGGCGTCGAAGCAGCTGGCGTGGCCGGGTCGACTGCTGGCTTCGGCTTCATCACCGCGTCGACGCCTGAACGGACATCGGCTGCCGCCTGCTCGAACGGGTTGAGCTGTTTCCTGATCTCGGCGGCCGGGTTGAGGCTTCTGAGTGAATCGACCGACTTCTTGACGTCGTCAAGCTCGGCCTCCTTCAGCGCGTCGTTGAACTGTTTCTGGAAATCGGCTGCCATGCCGCGCATCTTCGCCGTCGTGCGGCCGAATGTGCGCAGCATCTTTGGCAAATCCTTGGGCCCGACGACCACGATCATGACGATCGCGATCACCAGCATCTCGGTCCAGCCGATGTCGAACATGGCGATGCGTTCCGACTAAAGTTTGGGCTCAGCTCTTGCTGGCCTTTTCCTTCACTGCCGAAACGGTTTCGTCGGCTCGGTGTTCAACGGTGCGCTTGTCCTCGGCAACCTCGTCGTCGGCCATGCCCTTCTTGAAGCTCTTGATACCCTTGGCCATGTCACCCATCAGCTCGGGAATCTTGCCGCGGCCGAACACCAGCAACACGATCACCAGCACGATCAGCCAGTGCCAAATCGAAAATGAACCCATAACAATCTCTCTCGAAAGTTTTCTCTGACGATGATCTATGCGCTTTCGCGTCGGGATTCAAACACAACCGCGACAGAGTTTTATAAATCAGTGGCCGAAGTCACGCACTTTCGGCGCCATAGCCCGCTACCAATCGGCGCAGCCGCGAAATACCAACGGCTTTCGGCACGTCGTTTGCGGTCAATCTTCCTCGACGCGCGGCGTCAACAAGCCGAGTTCCTCAAGGTCGATGTCGGTTAGCGGATCCTCGTCGTCGGTCAGCGCATCCGGATCGGCCGGTGGCAGCGGAATGGTAAAATTCGACGGCATGCGGCCCGAAAGCAGCCCTGCGCCCTTCAATTCCTCCATGCCGGGAAGGTCGCGGATCTCCTCCAGAGCGAAGTGGTCGAGGAAGATGTCGGTGGTGCCGTAGGTGACGGGGCGGCCGGGCGTGCGACGCCGGCCGCGCATCTTCACCCATTCGGTCTCCATCAGCGTGTCCAGCGTGCCCTTCGAGGTCTCGACGCCGCGGATATCCTCGATCTCGGCGCGCGTCACCGGCTGGTGGTAGGCGATGATCGCCAGCACTTCGAGCGCCGCGCGGGAAAGTTTCCTCTGCTGCACCGTGTCGCGGCTCATCAGGAACGCGAGATCGCCGGCGGTCCGGAACGCCCAGGCATCGCCGACGCGCACCAGATTGACGCCGCGCCGCGCATAGATCTGCTGCAGTTCGGCCATCGCCGCGGCGATGCTGATGCCGTCAGGCAGGCGTGCGGCAAGCTGCTTTTCGCTGACCGGCTCGGCGCTGGCAAAGACGATCGCCTCGGCCATGCGCACGGCTTCCGCCATATGCAGCCGCTCGCCAGGATTCTGGGACAAGTTCTGGGCCTGGCTTTCTGCCGGTGCCCCGGCGAGCACGCCCTCTTCGGTCTCGTCGTCGACGTTGAACGGAATGACCGAAGCGTTGGCGCGTTCACTCATGATGCCACCTCGACTGCACTGATGCCTTGCGCACGGCCACGCAGATAGAGCGGCGCGAACACCTCGTTCTGCCGCATTTCCACTTTGCCTTCGCGCACCAGTTCCAGCGTCGCCGCAAACGAACTGGCAATCGCGGTACGCCGCTCGTCCGGGCCAGTCAGATATTCGACCAGGAAGCTGTCCAGCGCCGTCCAGTCGGCAAGCGAGCCGATCAGCCTGTTGAGGATATCGCGCGCATCCTTGAGCGACCACACACCGCGCCTGGCGATCGTCACATTAGTGATGGCCTGTTTCTGGCGTTGCGTCGCATAGGCGGACAGCAGATCGTAGAGCGAGGCCGAATAGGCGTTGCGTTTCTCGACGATGATCATTTCCGGCATGCCGCGGGCGAACACGTCGCGTCCGAGCCGGTTGCGGTTGACCAGGCGTGCCGCCGCGTCGCGCATCGCTTCCAGCCGCTTTAACCGGAATTGCAGCACGGCCGCCAACTCCTCGCCGCTTTCGCCGTCGTCGCCGGGTTGCTTGGGGATCAAAAGCTTCGACTTGAGAAACGCCAGCCACGCCGCCATCACCAGATAGTCGGCGGCAAGCTCCAGCCTGAGCGCCCTCACCTTCTCGACGAAGGCCAGATATTGCTCGGCCAGCGCCAGGATCGAGATGCGCGACAGATCGACCTTCTGGTTGCGGGCAAGATGCAGCAGAAGATCGAGCGGGCCCTCGAAACCGTCGACATCGACGACCAGCGCGGGATCGCCGGTCAGCCGCGAATCGTCGTTCTCGGCCCACAGACGGTCCATCGGTGCGGCCTTGCCGGCCTTGTTGTCCAATGTTTCCGCCACTTCCTGTTGCTTTCCTTGGTTTCTATCTTCTTGTTTGGCCATGATCTGTTCCGAACAACCGGCTCCCATTTTTCGGGATCATGGTCTAGGCCACCGCATCGAAATAGGTGGCGAATTCGGCGCGTATCTCGGCTTCATCAGCCCGATCGCGGTTCTTGATATAGGTCAGCGCCCGTTGCGCGCGTCGCAGCGACGTGCCTTCAAGCCCCGTTGTGCGCGACGCAATGCCGGCCATCTCCTCGAAAACGCCATTGCAGTGAAGGACCAGATCGCAGCCCGCCGCAAGGATCGCGGCCGCCTTTGTCGGGAAATCCCCAGAAAGTGCCTTCATCGAGGTGTCGTCGCTCATCAGAAGCCCGTCGAAGCCGATTTCGCCGCGGATGATCTCATCGATGACCTTGCCGGATGTCGTGGCCGGGTTCTTCGGGTCGATCGCGCTGTAGACGACATGCGCCGTCATCGCCATCGGCAAATGATTGAGCTCCCTGAACGGGGCGAAATCATGCCGCTGCAAGTCGCTCATCGAGGCATCGACGGTCGGCAGTTCGAAATGCGTGTCGGCAAAGGCCCGTCCATGCCCGGGAATATGCTTCATCACCGGCAGCACGCCGCCCGACATCAGGCCCTCCGCCGCTGCGCGACCCAGTTCGATGACGGAGCGAGGCTCCTTGCCATAGGCGCGCGCGCCGATGACGTCGCTGGCGCCCTCGATCGGAACGTCGAGCACCGGCAGGCAATCCGCCGTGATGCCGTAGCGCAGCAGGTCGAAGGCATGCAGCCGTGCCATCAGCCAGGCGGCGCGGTTGCCGGCGTCGTGGTCGTTGCGCCACAGGGCCCCGAGCGCGCCACCGGCCGGATAATTCGGCGCCAACGGCGGGCGCAGGCGCTGCACCCGGCCGCCTTCCTGGTCGATGAACACCGGGGCGTCCGGGCGCTCGATACAGTCGCGCATCGCGGCGACCAGATCGCGGATCTGCTCGGTCTCGCCGATGTTGCGCGCAAACAGGATGAATCCCCACGGGCATTCATTGCGATAGAAATTGATTTCTTCGCGTGTGAGCGATTTCCCGGCGCAGCCGAGGATCATGGATTTTGATTCGGTCATGGCCAGGAGTTTAGAGCTTCACGCGGACAAAGGGAATCGCATCGAACCACATGCGGCCAGGACCCCTTCCACACAAAGAACTCCCTTCCACAAAAAAAACCGGCGCGGTTCGTGACCGCGCCGGTTCTTTCCGCCCAAGGGCGGGAGACTTGAAATGGCTAGCGCGACACGAAGCAGTTGCCGCCGGCAGCCTTGTAGCTGGTGCACAGGTTGATCGCATCGTTGCGCGACTTCGCCGGGACGCGGACGCGATAGAACGTTCCCTTGCCGGCGATCTCGGCCTTGACAATGTTGGCGGTATGGCCGGAAAGCACGCTGCCATATCGGCGCTGCAGATCCTGATAGGTCGACTGGGCGCTTTCGACGGTCGGCTGCGAGGCGATCTGCATCGACCATGAGCCACCGCCGGTCGAGCCCGCCGCCGGATTGATGGACGCAACCTGGTCGGGCTTGACCTCGCCGACGACGTCGACCGGCTGGTCGGACGGACGCTGCGGCGCCACCGGAACCGAGGCCGGCGTATTGGCAGGCTGGGCGGTTTGGGCCTCAGCCTCAGGCGCGGCTGCCGGCGCGACCGTCGGATTGACTATTTCCGGCTTGGCTGTTTCCGGCTTGGCGGCTTCGGTCTGGTCGCCGCCCACTGGGTCGCCACCCAGTAGGTCGCCACTTGCCTGGTCGGCAACAGGCGGTACCGTACCGGTCTGTTCTGCGTTTTCGGCCTGACCTGTCGGGGCCACATGCTGCGGCGCCGGATCGACTTGCTCGACGGCAGCCATCTGCGGTGCCGCAGGCGCCGGATCCTCGCGCGCAACCAGCGAGCCATCGGGTTTGACGACCATGGTTCTCACCTTGCGCGGCGCAACCGCGACGAGGTCGGGGTCGATGCCCTGGTCGGCCTCTTGCAGAACCTGGGCGATACGATCCTCGGATTTGGATGCCGGCACGGCGGCGACGTCGGCATTTCCGGCCGCTTGCGTGCCGCGGATCGCATTGGCGCCTTCAGCGGCGGCGGATTCGGCATTGCGGATCGCATCGGAGGCTTCAGCCGTGTCGATATCGTCAGGCGAAAGATCGACCACACGGCTCTGCGGCGGCTCCTTGGCCGCCACGTCCACCGGCTCTTCGGTGTTGGTGACCAGTTTTTCCTGGACCGGTTCGGCGGGTTTTGCGCCACCCTTGGCCACGGCGTCATAGACCTTATTGTCCTGGTTCGGCACGACGGTGCCGCCCGGATTTTCCGGCCTGACCTTGATCGGTGCGTTGTCCGCCTTCACGATGACCGGCGCATCGGTGCCGCCGGTGCCGCCGAAAGACAGCGCGAAGGCGCCGAGACCGCCGGCGAGCGCCACGGCGCCGACGACCGCGGCGACCAGCAGGCCGCGGCTCCGCGGCCTCGCAGCATCGTGCTCAGCCAAGCCGGGAACTGACATGGCCTCATCCAGTTCGGGGTCGTAGTCGAGTTCGTCCAAGCCAAAGTCGTCGGCCTGCGAAGCCGGCCGGCCGTTGGGCAAGTCGCCCAGATCGAAGCCGCTGGCGGCATCGGCATAAGACGCACTGACAGACGCTTGTGCGGGTCTTGCCGCATAGGTCCGCGTTTCAACGCGGTCGGGCTCATAGCCTGACTGGAACCCGGCCGCTGACTGGAACTCGGCCGCTGGCTGGAACCCGGCCGTTGACTGAAATCCGGCCCCTGACTGAAATCCGGCCCCTGACTGAAATCCGGCATTGTAGGATTCGTCGTCATAGGCGGCGCTGCGCGCCGGGGCGGCAGCGACGTCTACGGCATTCATTTCCGTGAGAAGGCTGGCGAACTCGGTGTCGAGATCGTCATAGGCAGGCACCGCCGGTTCGTCGTCATTGAAGTCGAGGTCCGGAATATCGAGGTCGTCCGCCAGCGCCACCACGCGCTCGGGCACATCGACCGTCTCGACATCGGGCATCTCGTCATACGCCGAAGACTGTTCGCTTTGCGCCGGCGCAGATGCCGCATCGGCGGCACCGTCTTCGGCCGGCTCATCCTGATAGGACGGTGCCGTAGCCATTGGCGGTGTCGCTTCCGTGGTCTTCACCGAAGTCGTCGGCTGGGCTGCAAAGGCAGGCTGCGACTGTGCGACCGGCGTTACGCGGCTCCACGAACGGGCCGGCGTCGGCGGGGCGGGGGGTGCCGCCATCCAGCTGAGCGCGTCAGCCCGATCCTGCTGGGGAGCGGCGGCCGCAACGTCATCGCCGTCGCCATGATCCAGACCGATGTCCTTGGCGAACGCGGTATGCAATGCGTCATCGTCGAAATCGACATCGGCCTGCCCGGCGGCATCTTCAGCGCTGAAATCCTGGCTCTCGAGCTCATTGAGGAGAACGCTATCGAGATCGGCGTCGGCGGCGTGAACCGCGCTACTATCCGGCGACCCCAAAAGGTCTTGCTCGTCAAGGCTCCAGTCCAGTTCTTCGACGGGATTCGCTGATTTGATAGCGACATTTTCAGTCGCGGCTACAGGGTGCCGAACCATAGCGGGTTCGTTGGCCGCGGAGGCCGCCACGGGGGCAGCCCGTGTGCGCATCGTGCCCAACAGCGCGTTCAGCTCGTCTTCGAGGCTCCGCTCGTCAGCGATGGGGGCTGGCGCCGCCGGCTGGACTACGGCGGCCGGCGCCGTCGGTTGGGCAGCAACGCCGGAGGCCTGCGCAACCGGCTTTTCGGCTTCCTCGGCAAGCGCGTCCTCGAAGCTCAGGTCAAAATCGGCGTCGAACGCATCTTCCGGGGTCTCGGCGGAAGGCTCGTGCTTGGCGAGGATAGCCTCCGATTCGTCGATTTCTGGCTCGTCAATTTCGACCGGTTCAGCCGTGCGAACGTCGAAATCCATGTCGACATCGACCATGACATCGTCGAAATGGCCGGCAAAGTCCTCATCGGACTCGTCCGAAACAGCCCGAACAGGCGCAGCAGGAGCTTCAACAGCGGCCTGCTCCATCGGCCCATGTTCGTCGAGCATCAACTCGTCTTCGAGCGAGCTTGCGACGGCATTGTCGAATTCGTCATCGAAGGCGGGTTCGGCGGCCGGCGCGGAAACGTCGGCGGGTTCGGCAGCCTGCTCCATCGGCACGTGTTCTTCAAGCATCAGCTCGTCTTCGAGCGAGCTTGCGACCGCCTTGTCGAATTCATCGTCGAAGGCGGGGTCGGCAGCCGGCGCGGAGATTTCGGCGGCTTCGGCAACCTGCTCCATCGGCACCTGCTCGTCGAGCATCAGCTCGTCTTCGAGCGAGCTTGCGACTGCGTTGTCGAATTCATCGTCGAAGGCGGGTTCGATGGCGGCAGTATTCTGTTCGGCCACGTCCGTCGCGTCGTCGTCGATCAGTGAATCCTGTTCGAGCGACGCGGCAAGCTCGTCGTTCCCAAGCTTGTCGTTCCCAAGCTTGTCGTTCACTGCCAAATCGTCTTCGAATGGCGACACGTCTTCGAGCGAACTGGCAAGCGCATCGTCGAAATCGTCATCGAATGCAGCTTCAACAGCCGGCGCGGATGCTTCGGCAACACCAGAACGCGCGTCATCGGCAGCAACGGCATGGGCGGTTTCGTCCGCCGCATCGTCGTCCAGCAGGAAATCCTGTTCGAGCGACGCGGCAAGCTCGTCGTTCCCGAACTTGTCGTTCCCAAGCTTGTCGTTCCCTGCCAAATCGTCTTCGAACGGCGACACGTCTTCGAGCGAACTGGCAAGCGCATCGTCGAAATCGTCATCGAAGGCAGCTTCAACAGCCGGCGCGGATGCTTCGGCAACACCAGAACGCGCGTCGTCGGCAGCAACGGCATGGGCGGTTTCGTCCGCCGCATCATCGTCCAGCAGGAAATCCTGTTCGAGCGACGCGGCAAGCTCGTCGTCCACGGCGTCGGTGGCAGCCGCTTCGAAAGCCGGCTCGCGAATCACGGTTGCGCCGTCGTTGTCGTCGGCGCCGAATTCGCCCATCAACTCCTTCTCGAGATCGATGTCGAAATCGCCCTCGTCCGCCGGCTGGCTGGCGGGAACCGCCTTCGGCTGGGCCTGCGGCTTGACCGGCTGGCGCGGGTCGAACCCCATGATCCTGGTCAGTTCCGCGAACGGATCATCGTCGGCGATATCGTTTTGGGCGGCTGCTCTCAGCTGGGTTCTGTCTGCCATTATTGTTCCCGAACTCGCACTCATTCGGACGCCATGGACGTCGCGCAGGGTTGGCCCTTACCAGCGCAATGTGGGCAAAAGGTGACAGGTTTTTTAGTCAAACCTAACGCATTTCGGTGGGCGCATCGGCCCCGATCAGCGTCAGGCCGGACGTCAAAACGTCCGAAACAGCCTGCACCAGCCCTAGTCTGGCATGCGTCAATTGTCGGTCGTTAACCTTAACAAAACGTAAGTCCGGATTCTCGGTGCCGCGGTTCCAATGTCCGTGGAAGCTGGAGGCGAGATCGTAGAGGTAGAATGCCAGCCGGTGCGGCTCGAGCGCAAGTGCCGCGGATTCAATCAGCCGCGGATATTCGGCAAGCTTCCTGATCAGGCCGATCTCGCCTTCGTCGGTCAGCGAAGCGGTGGCGGCGGCCAGCCGATTGCGGTCGAAATTGGCCTCGCCCAACTGTTCGCTCGCCTGCCGGAACACCGAATGGCAGCGCGCCGAAGCGTACTGCACGTAGAACACCGGATTGTCCTTCGACTGCTCGGTCACCTTGGCGAAGTCGAAATCTAGCGGCGCATCGTTCTTGCGGTAGAGCATCATGAAGCGAACTGCATCTCGACCGACTTCTTCAATGACTTCGCGAAGAGTGACAAAATTGCCGGTCCGCTTTCCCATCCTGACCGGTTCGCCCTCGCGAAAAAGCCTCACCAACTGGCAAAGCAGCACTGTAAGCTTCACCTCGTCGCCGGAAATCGCCCGGGCGAGCGCTTCCAGGCGCTTCACATAGCCGCCATGATCGGCGCCAAGCACATAGATCAGCTCGACGAAACCGCGATCGACCTTGTCCTTCAAATAGGCGACGTCCGCGGCGAAATAGGTGAAGGTGCCGTCCGACTTGACCAGCGCCCGGTCCATGTCGTCGCCGACCGCTGTCGAGCGGAACAGCGTCTGCTCGCGATCCTCCCAGTCGTCCGGCTTCTCGCCCTTGGGCGGCGGCAGCTTGCCCTTGTAGATATGGCCCTTGAGCGTCAGGTCGTTGATGGCCGAACGGATTTTCCGGGCGTTGTCGGCGTGCAGCGTGCGCTCCGAGAAAAAGACGTCGTGATGCACATTGAGCAGCGCCAGATCCTCGCGGATCATGGCCATCATCGCATCGATCGTCCTGTCCTTGACGATGGCAAGCGCTTCCTCGTCGGACATCTGCAGCAGGGAGCGGTCGAATTCGCTGGCCAGCGCCTGGCCGACCGGCACCAGATAGTCGCCCGGATAGAGCCCGGCCGGAATCTCGCCGATGTCGTCGCCGAGCGCCTCGCGGTAACGCAGCATGACCGAGCGGCCGAGCACGTCGATCTGCGAACCAGCATCGTTGATGACATATTCCTTGGTCACGTCATAACCGGCGAAGGCCATCAGATTGGCGAGCGCATCACCCACCACGGCGCCACGGCAATGGCCGACATGCATCGGTCCGGTAGGGTTAGCCGAGACATATTCGACATTGGCTTTCTTGCCGCCGCCGACCGTCGAGCGGCCGTAATCGCGGCCTTCGCCGAGCAGCACAGTCAGATGCAACTGCCAGAACGCGTCCTTGAGCCTGAGATTGACGAAGCCTGGACCGGCAATGTCCGCAGCGGCGATGTCGATGTCGGCGCGCAGCGCCTGCGCCAGCCTTTCAGCCAGTGCGCGTGGGGGCTGGCCGGTCGGCTTGGCCAGCACCATTGCCGCATTGGTCGCCAGGTCGCCATGGCTGGCGTCGCGCGGCGGCTCGACGGCGATGCGCGACAAGTCCAGCGAACCGCCGTCTTTGTCTTTTAAATCAAGCGCTTCGACAGCTCTGGTGATTCGCGCGTTGAAATCGGCGAAGATGTTCATTGGTGTAGCTCTGGGGTGTGGCTCTGGCGGCTTTGCAGGGATCCGGCTTATTGGCCGGCAAAATCGAGCTCGGCCTAGCTTAATTCAGGCGTATGGTCAAACAAACGGCGGTGTTCTTTCAAAGCGTAGGTATCCGTCATGCCCGCCAGGAAATCGGCGACGCTGCGCGCCTTGATGCGATCGTCGGCCCGGTCGAGCCCTTCGCGCCAGCCGTCGGGCATGGCGCGCGGATCGGCGAAATAGACCTCGAACAGGTCGTTGACGATCTGCTCGGCCTCGTTACGCACGCGCATGACCTCGCTGTGCCGGTAGAGATGCTTGTAGAGAAAGGCCTTCAATTCCTTTTCGAACGCCGCCATTTCGGCTGAAAAGGTCACCATCGTCTCGCCTGCCGCCCTTACCGCGTCGGCGCTGTCCGGCTTGATGCGGGCCAGATTGGCGGTGGTGGAAACGATGACATCCTCGACCATCATCGTGATCTGCCGTCGCATCAGTTCGTGCCCTGTCCTCACATCGTCCAGCGCCGGATAGCGCTGGCGCACGCCTTCGAGGATCGAGCCGGGCAGCGAGACCTTTTCCAGCATGCCCAGCGTCAGGAAGCCGGATCTCAGGCCGTCGTCGATGTCATGGGTGTTGTAGGCGATGTCGTCGGCGATCGCTGCGCACTGCGCCTCGATGCCGGCGAAGCGGTCGAGTTCGAGGTCGTGCAGCTCCGAATAGTCGCGGATCGCCTGCGGCACCGGCCCCTTCAGACCCTTTCCGCTGGCGTCAGTCAGCGGTCCGTTGTGTTTTACCAGGCCCTCCAGCGTTTCCCAGGTGAGGTTGAGCCCGTCGAACTCGGCATAGCGGCTCTCCAGCCGCGTCACCACGCGCAGCGATTGCGCGTTGTGATCGAAGCCGCCCCAGACGACCATTTTCTCGTTCAGCGCGTCCTCGCCGGTATGGCCGAAGGGCGTGTGGCCAAAATCGTGCACCAGCGCCACCGCCTCGGCCAGGTCCTCGTCGCCGCGCAGCGCCCGCGCCAGGGCACGCGCTATCTGCGCCACCTCGATCGAATGCGTCAGCCGGGTGCGGTAATGATCGCCCTCATGCGCGACGAACACCTGCGTCTTGTGCTTCAGCCGGCGGAATGCCGTCGAATGGATGATGCGGTCGCGGTCGCGCTGGAATGGCGTGCGGGTCGGGCTCTCCACCTCGTCGAACAGCCGCCCGCGCGACTTCGCCGGATCGCAGGCATAGGCCGCGCGCGGCCGATAACCAAATCCGATGTCGCCCAACTCGTTTGTCATCGCCGCTGCCGCAGTTGACTTGCCCCCTCGCGCTTCATACCTATCATGTGAAACCGAAAGCAAGGTGACGCCCATGGGCGCTGATGCCAAGACCGCCATGAAAGTCGAGATGACCGACGCCGCAGCCAGGCGGATCGCAAAGATTGTATCTGGCGAAGCCGGCAAGACGGCGCTGCGCGTTTCGGTCGAGGGCGGCGGCTGCTCCGGCTTTTCCTATAAGTTCGACCTGGTCGAAACGCGCAACGATGACGACGTCGCCATCGAGAAAGACGGCGCAACCGTACTGATCGACGACCTCTCGCTGGTCTATATGGGTGGCTCGGTGATCGATTTCGTTGACGACTTGATGGGCCAGTCGTTCCAGATCAGGAACCCGAATGCGGTCGCCTCGTGCGGCTGCGGCACCAGCTTCAGTATTTAGAAATGCCTGCCATCGGCGCGGTCCGTCAGGTCGCGCTTTCAGCCGGGCGCGATCTCGATGCAACGCTGGCGTTCTGGCACGACGTGCTTGGCATGACGGTGCACGTGCGCTTCGATCCGCCCGGCATCGCCTTCATCATGGCCGGCGACGTGCGGCTGCTGTTCACCGATGGCCTGCCGGCCGGCACCGTCTATCTCGACATATCGGGCCTCGACGATTTCTACGCCTCGGCAAAAGCCGCCGGTGTCCCCTTCACCGCGCCGCCGATGCTCGTCCATCGCGACACCGAGGGCCTGTTCGGGCCGGCGGGGGAAAGCGAATGGATGGCCTTCCTAAAGGACCCGGCAGGCAATACGATCGGCATCGTCGAACGTCATCCGCCGGAACAGCAATGAGGTCGTCATGAAAATCGTCACCTGGAACATCAACGGCGTTCGGGCCCGCATCGGCAATTTGACCCATTGGCTGACGGAAAGCGCGCCTGATATCGCCTGCCTGCAGGAGATCAAGACCGTAGACGAGCAGTTTCCGCGCGCGGAGATCGAGGCGCTCGGCTACAACGTTGAATTATATGGCCAAAAAGGTTTTAACGGCGTCGCCATCCTGTCGAAGCTGCGCTTCGACGAGGTCATCAGAGGCTTGCCGGGTGACGACACCGACGAGCAGGCGCGTTTCATCGAGGGCGTGTTCTCGACCGACAAGGGCGCATTGCGCGTTGCGTCGCTCTACTTGCCGAACGGCAACCCGATCAATGACGAGAAGAAGTTCTCCTACAAGCTTTCCTGGATGGCGCGGCTGGAGCGCTGGGCCGAGGAACGGCTCATGCTCGAAGAGGCGCTGGTGCTGGCCGGGGATTACAATGTCATCCCCGAATACATCGACGCGAAATTCCCGGAGAACTGGCTGAGCGACGCGCTGTTTCAGCCGCAGACGAGGCAGGCGTTCCGCCGGCTGAAGAATCTCGGCTTCACCGAAGCGGTGCGCGCGGTCACCGACGCGCCGGACATCTTTACTTTCTGGGATTATCAGGCCGGCGCCTGGCAGAAGAACAACGGCATCCGCATCGATCACTTGCTGCTCTCGCCCGAAGCCGCCAACCGCTTTTCCTCGGCCTCGATCGAAAAGCATGTGCGCGCCTGGGAAAAACCCTCCGACCATGTGCCGGTGGCCGTCGAACTGGCTTTCGCGCCAATCTGATCATTTCGGGGCTCGGACCACCGGATTCCCGGTTGATGGACCGTCATATCGCCACAATCGGGGTTTCCGCTGCAATCCGGGTTCGGCCGGGGTTCAAGATGACGATCAGATTTGCGCTTTGCCCATGTGCCGCCGCGCTCGCCCTCGCGGCGACGCCGGCGTTTGCCGATCCTGAATGCCTGGCCAACGGAAAATCATTCCAGATCGGCCAGGTCGCCTGTCTGACGCTGTCCGGCCGGAGCCACCTCGCCCGCTGCGATATGGTGCTCAACAACACGTCATGGACAAAGATTCGGGACGAATGCCCGCGAACGACGCTGGCGCCGTCGGCCACGCCAATTTCAACACCTGAGTCCGGTCTCGTTCCGACGGGACCCACCGAGAACTGATCTTCCGACTTGATTTTTCGAAGTAGCCAGTCCTCCGACTTATTGCCTTCCTCACTATCGGCTTCGTGGCTACTGGCTTCTTGGCTACTGGTCGCCGCCGCCCTTGGTGAGGATGTCGTCGGCCAGCGAAATCGCGGTGCGGCGGTCGGCCTCGCCCGCGGCGGCAAACGCCTCTTCCTGCATGCCGCGTATCCATGGCTGGTCGGAAGGTGAGGCCCGTTCGAGCGCCGCGGTCATCATCGCCAGCCCCCGAACGATCTTACCGCTCTGGAAAAGCAGATGGCCGAGCGTTGCCTGCGCGCCGGCATGGCCCTTTTCCGCGGCGAGTTGGAACCAGCGTCCGGCCTGCTTGATGCTGGCCTTGACGCCGCCCTTGCCATTCAGGAAGATCTGGCCCATCTCGAACTGGGCATTCGGGTTGCGGTAATTGGCGGCGGCGCGCATGTAATATTCCTGGGCCGCCACCTCGTTCTCTGTGATGGGGCTGCCGGGGATGCCCTTCCTCAAATAGTCGCCGAGCGCCACGAGCGCGTCCGACACATAGCTCTCTTCCGGCGAACCGGGCTCGACGTCCTGGTCGGCGATCTCGCTGAAGAACTTGAACGCCGCATAGTCGTCGCGCTCCACGCCGTCACCCTCCGCATACATACGCGCAAGCTTCCAGGTGGCGCCGATCTGGCCGTTTTCGGCCGCGTATTTGTAGGCCTCCGCGGCCTGTTCCTTGCGTCCGTTCTTATAGGCGGAGAAGCCGAACTGAAACACCGCCCACGGGCTGGACTGCGGCTTCACGCCGGTCTTGTCGTCGAACACCTTGTCGTCGAAGGCCATGGCCTGGTCCGCGGCGCCCAAGGTCGCGCCAAAAGTGGCGATAGCGACCAGTGCCGAAAAGACAGACAACCTCAGCAACTCAGATATCCGCATAACAATGTGTTTCGTTCGCACCACCGGGATGGGTGACCGCGCCGTCGCGGGCAGGCCCCACCGTTTGTGCATATTTCCAGATCGCGCCCGACTGATAGTCGGTCGCGCGGGCCTTCCAGGCCTTTGCCCTGGCCGCCAGTTCGGTGTCGGACAGCGCCACCTCGATCGTGCCGTTCACCGCGTCGATCGAGATCAAATCGCCATCCCTGAGCAGCCCGATCGGACCACCCACGGCGGCTTCCGGCCCGACATGGCCAATGCAGAAGCCGCGTGTCGCGCCCGAAAAACGTCCGTCGGTGATGAGAGCCACCTTGCCGCCCATGCCCTGGCCATAGAGCGCCGCCGTCGTCGATAGCATTTCGCGCATGCCCGGACCGCCGCGCGGACCCTCATAGCGGATGACGAGGACCTCGCCTTCGCTGTAGCTGCGATCCGTAACCGCCTCGAAACATTCCTCTTCCGAATCGAAACAGCGCGCCGGACCAGAGAATTTCAGCTCCGACATGCCCGCGACCTTCACGATCGCGCCTTCGGGGGCTAGGTTTCCCTTCAAGCCCACGACGCCACCCGTTTGGGTGATTGGTCGGTTGGCGGGACGGACCACATCCTGGCTATCATTCCAGGCTACGTGCTCCATATTTTCGGCTAAAGTGCGGCCGGTCACCGTCAGGCAGTCGCCATGCAGATAGCCGTGGTCGAGCAACGTCTTCATCAAGAGCGGAATGCCGCCGGCCTCGAACATGTCCTTCGCGACATATTTGCCGCCCGGCTTCAGGTCGGCGATGTAGGGCGTCTTCTCGAAGATCCTGGCTACATCGAAGAGGTCGAACTTTATCCCGGCCTCATGCGCGATCGCCGGTAAATGCAGCGCTGCGTTGGTCGAGCCGCCGGTGGCCGAAACCACGGTCGCCGCATTCTCCAGCGCCTTCAGCGTGACGATGTCGCGCGGGCGGATATTCTTTGCGATCAGCTCCATGATCTTTTCGCCGGAGGCGAAATTGAAGCGGTCGCGCATCTCGTAGGGCGCCGGTGCCCCGCAGGAATATGGCAGCGCCAGACCGATGGCCTCGGCGACGGTGGCCATGGTGTTGGCGGTGAACTGGGCGCCGCAAGAGCCGGCCGACGGACAAGCGGCTTGTTCGATTTCGAGGAGCTCGGCGTCGCCGATCGTGCCGACCGAGTGCTGGCCGACGGCCTCGAACACATCCTGCACGGTGATCTGCCGGCCCTTGTAGGAACCGGGCAGTATCGAGCCGCCATAGATGAAGATCGACGGCACGTTGAGCCGCACCATGGCCATCATCATGCCGGGCAGCGACTTGTCGCAACCGGCAAGGCCGACCAGCGCATCGTAGCAATGGCCGCGCATGGTGAGTTCGACCGAATCGGCTATGACCTCGCGCGACACCAGTGACGATTTCATGCCCTGGTGGCCCATGGCGATGCCGTCCGTGACGGTGATGGTGCAGAATTCGCGCGGCGTGCCGTTCGCCGCGGCGACGCCCTTCTTGACCACCTGCGCCTGGCGCATCAGCGAGATGTTGCACGGTGCCGCCTCGTTCCAGCAGCTCGCGACACCGACCAGCGGCTGCGCGATCTCGGCCGCCGACAATCCCATCGCATAGAGATAGGAGCGGTGCGGCGCGCGCGCCGGACCGACGGTCACATAGCGGCTGGGCAGCTTGGCCTTGGAGATGACTCTGGCGTTCATACTCTTCCTTGCCGCGGGCGGTGCGACCTGCCCCATTGCCGAGCCTCTTTGGGCACGTGTTCCGGGACAAATTCGAGTGCGCCGGGTTTATGGCGGGAAATAGGCAATCTCCCCGGGCGTCCTTGTGGTGCGAGGGTTGCTCAGAAACTGTTGCCAAAACGTCACAATCGCGGGAGGCAGAGGGGTGCCGCGTTTTTGTAACGCCGCCTGCATGTCAGGAAGCCGCTCGAACAAAAAAGCCGGGCAATGCCCGGCCTTTTTGCTATTGAAAACTTATGTTTAGAACTTGACCTTAACCGAAGCTGAGCCGGCAAGGAGCAGATCGTCGTCGTATGTGTAGGTGATGGCATTTGCCGTGTCACCAACACCGGTGAAGGTCGACGACCCACTGGTCAGAACACCGATCGAACCACCAAGTCTGACCTCGATCTTGTCGTTCGGCGAATAAGAAATGCCGCTGGCCACGGACCAGGTGTCCGACTGATAGCCGGAGGTCGTCGAGGTTCCACGATCCCAGGTCAGCGAAACCGCGCCAGACAATTGGTCGGAAAACTTGTGAGCTATGCCACCCGAAACCGTCCAGCCGTCGCGATAAAGCAGGTCGAAAGAAACGGGCGAGGGAGCGCCGGTCACCGGACTGCGCACGCCATTGATGGGAATGACGCCAAGCCTGCTCCATTCCTGCCAGCGGATGGAACCAAAGGCCAGCCAGCCAGGCGCTATACCGCTCTGCAGCTTAAGTTCCACAGCTTGGGGTATCTCGGCCGAGGCGGAGACAGGGAAGACCCCGGTAGCGCCTGGAATCAGATCCGCCGGAAAGGCGCCCCTAAAACCAGTGGTGTCGACAGTTCCCGACAGCTCGTCATATTTGTAGCTCGAAGAGTACATCAGGCTTCCGCGCAAGGCGATTTCGGGAATTTCATAGGCGGCACCAACACGCCAGCCCCACGCCTCGTCAGAAAGCTTGAACTCGCCGATGCCGGTATTGCCGAAGGCCAGCAGTGTCTGGCGGGACAGAAACGCATCGACCTCCTGGTAGGAGACGCCGCCGATGAACCGCATGGAGCCCTTGCCGACATTTACCTTGTAGGAGCAGGTAAGGCCGAAATCATTTGTTTTGACGAAGTATTCAACCGCCGTTGGCGAATAGGCGTTGTTCATTCCGAAGTCTGCCTCCGCACCATACGGTTCCGTATAGGTCGCAAGGCAATCCACTGGTTCAAAGATGTTGGCCTTGATACCGATGCGCGGCACCGCATAGTCGCCACCAACATCCACTGATGAAGACGACAATGCAACCGGGTTCGGCGGGGAATCCAAGCGCTGCACATTCTTCAATTTGCGCTGTGGCGAAACATATGTGACGCCAGCATCGAACGAATATGGCGCGGCATCAAACAACTGGTCGATGTTGACACCGCCCCGGTCGAAGCCGCCGGCGTTCGCAACGCCCGAAGTCAATAGAGAAAAGCACCCCGCCCCCAGCAGCGCTTTCCGACGCAAATTGTTCATGAATCTCCTCCCGAATACGAATGGGATTAAGCTAGAACCAATTCAGGTTAACGGCGCAACAATGAATTCCCGATGCGGTACATGTACACCTTCGCCGACCGCATTTTAGACAAAGTGACAGCTTTCACCGCAAAGCCAGAAAACGGCCCGTTTGGTTGCAAATCGACAAAAAATTCAGAAAACTCGCGTGGAACGACGCCAAAACGGCCGGTTTTGCGAAGACAAGGCCACATTGTTACATTATGGCAACAATGGGGCTAAAACATTCCGTTTACGTCAAGATTTACGCTGCGGAATGCCTATTTCGCGTCAGGAAGCCGTCCGAAAAGCAAGGTCGCAGGACTCGCGAATCCTGAGCATCGGACCCAAAAGCGGAAGCCGGTTTTGGTCAATCCGAACCTCAGCCAATTCGATTCTCAAACCCCAGAATAAGTCAACCGGCTTCGCGCACTCGTGTCAGCGCTACCGAAAGCTTTTCTTGCGCCTCGCGATACTCGGCGAGTTTTTCGCGCTCGGCTTCCACGACATCTTCCGGCGCGTTGACGACGAATTTCTCGTTGGACAGCTTCTTGTGCAGGCGGGCGATCTCTTCGGTCACCTTGACCAGTTCCTTCTGCAGCCGCGCCGCCTCGGCGGTAAGGTCGATCAGGCTGCCGAGCGGCAGACAGATGGTCGCCTCGTTGAGCACGATCTGGGCGGAGCCCTTAGGCGCCGTATCGACCAGCGAGATGTCGCCGACCCGCGCCAGTCGCTTGATGGCCGATGCCTGGCGCTCAAGCCTTTCGTGGGTCGCGGTATTGGCGCCGATCACCATCAGGGGCGCGATCGCGGCCGGCGGCACATTCATTTCCGAGCGCACGGAGCGGATGCCTGAGACGAGCTCGACCAGCCAGTTGATGTCGGCGGCCGCTGCCTCATCCTCAAAGTCTGGCGACGGCCACGCGGCATGGCAAAGCAGCGACGGCCGTTCCTTGCCCTCGCCTGATGTCTCAGCCCACAGTTCTTCGGTCATGAATGGCATCATCGGATGCAGCAGCTTGTAGATCTCGTCGAGCACGAAGGCGATACAAGCCCGGCTTTCGGCCTTGGCAGCCTCATCCGGACCTGTGAACACCGGCTTCAGCAGTTCCAGGTACCAGTCGCAGAAGAGGTTCCAGACGAAGCGGTAGGCCGCACCTGCAGCCTCGTTGAACCGGTATGAGGTGATGCCATCGGTGATTTCGCGCGAGGCGCGGGTCAGTTCGGTCAGGATCCAGCGGTTGACCGCCAGCTTGGCGTCGTTCAGCCAGAACTCGTCGTTCCTCGCGACGTCGTTCATCTCGGCAAAGCGCGTCGCGTTCCACAGCTTGGTGCCGAAGTTGCGGTAGCCGGCGATGCGGGCCGGATCGAGCTTCACGTCGCGTCCTTGCGCGGCCATCACCGTCAGCGTGAAGCGCAGCGCGTCGGCGCCGTATTCATCGATGAGATCGAGCGGGTCGATGACGTTGCCTTTCGACTTCGACATCTTCTGCCCGTTCTTGTCGCGCACCAGCGCATGGACATAGACGGTGTGGAACGGCTCTTCGTCCATGAAGTGCAGGCCCATCATCATCATGCGGGCGACCCAGAAGAAGATGATGTCGAAGCCGGTCACCAGCACGTCGGTCTGGTAGTAGGTTTTCAGCTCCGGCGTCTGGTCCGGCCAGCCAAGCGTCGAGAACGGCCACAGCGCCGACGAGAACCATGTGTCGAGCACATCCTCGTCGCGGGTCAGGATCTCGCCCGGCTTGAAGTTCTCGAGCTTGTCCTCGACCCAGGCCTTCCAAGGCCCTTCCAGCGCCAGATAATATTCGACGGCGGCCGCGAGCGCCTCCTCTTCGGTCTTCTCGACGAAGACGCGCCCATCCGGTCCGTACCAGGCCGGGATCTGGTGACCCCACCAGAGCTGGCGCGAAATGCACCAGGGCTGGATGTTCTCCATCCAGTCGAAATAGGTCTTTTCCCAGTTTTTCGGCACGAAATTGGTACGGCCCTCGCGCACCGCACGAATAGCCGGTTTGGCGAGCTCCGCCGCGTTCGCATACCATTGTTCGGTCAGGAACGGTTCGATCGGCACGCCGCCGCGATCGCCATGCGGCACCGCATGGCGATGCGGCTCGACCTTTTCGAGGAAACCGCCCGCCTCCATCAGCTCGACGATCTTTTTGCGCGCGACGAAACGATCGAGGCCGTTGAGTTCATCCCAGACGGCCTGGCGCTCGGGCGTCACCTCCAGCCCGGCAAGAAAGTCGTCATTGTCCGTGAGGGTGACCGCCGCCTCTACGGTGAGGATATTGATCGCCGGCAGCTTATGGCGCCTGCCGACCTCGAAGTCGTTGAAGTCATGCGCCGGCGTGATCTTGACCGCGCCGCTGCCTTTCTCCGGATCGGAATATTGGTCCGCCACCACCGGGATCTTGCGGCCGACGATCGGCAGGACGAGGTTCTTGCCGACCAGATGCCGAAAACGCTCGTCGTCGGGATGCACCGCCACCGCCGTATCGCCCAGCATCGTCTCCGGGCGTGTCGTTGCCACGGCGATGAAGGTTTTAGGATTTTCCGGATCGAAAACCTCGCCCTCGACGGGGTAGCGGAAATGCCAGAGGTTGCCGTTGACCTCCTGCTGTTCGACCTCGAGGTCGGAAATCGCAGTCAGGAGCTTCGGGTCCCAGTTGACAAGGCGCTTGTCCTTGTAGATCAGGCCTTCCTTGTAGAGCGTGACGAACACTTCGAGCACCGCCTTGGATAGGCCCTCGTCCATGGTGAAACGTTCTCGGCTCCAGTCGGCCGAGGCCCCCAGCCGCTTCAACTGGTTGAAGATCGCGCCGCCGGATTCAGCCTTCCACTCCCAGACTTTCTCGATGAACTCGTCGCGCGTCAGGTCGCGGCGGTGGATCTGCTTCTCCATAAGCTGGCGCTCGACCACCATCTGCGTAGCGATGCCGGCGTGATCCATGCCGGGCTGCCACAGCACGTTCTTGCCGCGCATGCGCTCGAAGCGCACCAGAATGTCCTGCAGCGTGTTGTTGAGCGCATGGCCCATATGCAGCGAGCCGGTGACGTTCGGTGGCGGGATGACGATGGTGAAGGCTTCCGCACCCTCCTCGGCGCCCGCGCCGGCACGAAACGCGTCGGCCTCCTCCCAGATTTTGGCGATCTTCGGCTCGACGATTTTAGCGTCGTAGGTTTTTTCGAGCATAGGGAAATGGTCCGAGCTGTCGGGTTTTTTGCTGGTCCGGTGTAAATCGGAAGGTCTTGGCCAAGTCAACCGCGAGGCGGCAGGCGAGCGGGCTCGCCTGCCATACAGATAGATCTGACAAGATCACAGGCAATGCCACTGCCGAGGCCGTAGGCATTAAATCGCACATCAACAAAACGCCGCCAGCGGCGGCGTTCCCCATCCGCCAACCGTCGGAATTGTTACTGCGCGCCGCGCGCTACGCGCTCGATTTCCTCGCGCACCAGCCGCTCGACCAGCGTCGGCAGATTGTTGTCCAGCCAGTCCTGCAGCATGGGCCTGAGCATCTCCTCGGCCATCTCGTCGAAGGTTTTCTTGCTGCGGCTGGCGAACGCATCGGAAAGCTCGCCGAAGGCGGCGGCGACCTGCCGGCCCGTATGTTCGGAAAGGATCGCCGGACGAGTGGACGGTGCCTCGCTTGTCGCCGGGCGCGCCAACCCGCTTCGCGGCGGGGCCGGCTCGAAAGCAGGTTCGGCCGCGTCCTCGAAAACCTCGGCCTTCGGTTCGGCGTCCGGCGTTCGTCGCACCTCGGCCCTGTCCGGCTTGGCCGCGGTCATCGTTTCGCCGACGGCGGCGATCTCACGCCGCCAATCGGCAACAATGCTGTCGGTCGTCTCGGCAACCCTTGCCGTCGCAGGCATATCCAACTCCGGCTTGGCGGCCGGGCCCGGCTCGGCCGCGGCCCTGGCACCAGCAAGCGTCACGGGCGCTTTGACCGGAGTCGGGTCGGAACGCAGCGGCGGCTCCATACGTGCGATGACAGGCTCGGCGGCCGACGGTGGCGCCTGCACCTCGGTCAGCGTGACCGGCCTCCTGGCGTCGAATCCCGGACGCAACTCGGCGCGAAACGCACCCGCCTCCGGTGGCGCCCCGCCTACCGCCGGCGGCGCCACGCCTACCGCCGGCGGCGCCTCGCCTGCCGCCGGTGGCGGCCCGCCTACCGCCGGTGCCGGCACGGCAACCGACGCTAAATCCTGCAGCAGGTCGTCCGCTTCGTCCGGCTGCTTGCGGCCGGTATCGTTGTCCTCGATGATCCTCCTGATGGAAGCCAGTATCTCCTCCATGGAAGGTTCGCGCTGTACGCTGCTTGCTGTCGCCATCGTCACATCCGCCGCCCTTGTGACTCGTTGCAGATTTCCAGTCCGGCCAAAGCCGGATTCGAATCATGGCAACAGCGTAACCGACGGATCGCCTTACGAGAATCCCCAATCTGAGGGCGCGTTGGATTTCAACAGATTAGAGCCCGCGCGTTCCTTTGAACGGCGGGCTCTAATGCCTTGAAACTGGACGGAATTGAAACTGGTGGAGCGATCAGCGGCCGTCTGGCGTGCGCAGGCCGATCCACTTGTCCTTGACCGCATTGTAATGCTCTTCGGGTCTGTATTTCGTCACCTGAAGGGCGAGACGATCGACCGAAAGACGACCTATCGCCGAGAGGATGGCATAGCTCGCCACCACCAAATCGCGTTCGGAACTGGCCTGGTTGATCTTGGCGGTGATGAGGGTGGCTTGGGCGTTGAGAACGTCGAGCGTGGTGCGCTGGCCGACATTGCGCTCCTCGATGACGCCGCTCAAGGCAAGCTGCGCGGCGGCGATCACCTGCCTGTTGGCCACCACGGTTTGCTGCGCGGCGATGTATTGCGTCCACGCCGAGGTCACGGCTTGCCGCACGGTGTCACGGCTTACATCGACCTCGATCCGGGCCTGGCTGAGCGATTCCTTGTTCTGGCGCACTATCGCCGACGTCCGCCCGCCCGAATAGATCGGTATAGTCAACGTCGCACCGATGCTGGCCGAATTGGTTGTGCCATCCTGCCCCGTATCGGCAGAGCCCGGGGCCGTCCTGCGAAAGGCGCTGGAAACGCCGGCGGAAGCCGAAAGCTGCGGCAGCAGCGCGCCTTCGGCCGATTTCACCGTAAACGCCGCCGCATCGACCAGATGCTGGGTCGAGAGGATGGCCGGGTGCTCGCTGGATGCGATCGCGATCGCCGCATCGAGGTTCGACGGCAACAGCTTCGACAACGGCGAAGCGCCCCTGAGCCTGCCCGGCTCGTCGCCAACGATCTGGCGATAGGTCGCAGCGCTTGCCAGCGCCTGGGCGCGGGCGGCGGCCAGTTCCGCCACAGCGGACGAGCGCTCGGCATCGGCCTGTGCCACGTCGGTGCGGGTGCCTTCGCCGACGTCGAAGCGCGAGCGCGCGGCGCGCGCCTGCTCGGTCAGGAACTGCAGGTTCTGCTCCGTCAGCACCGCCACTTGGCGGTCGCGAATCACGTCCATGTAGGCGCTTGCCGCGTTGAACAGAATATTCTCTTCGGTGTTGCGCAGGCTCTCGAACGAGGCGCGGACCCGCGATTCGGCGGCGGCGACGTTGTTCCTGGTCTGAAAGCCGTCGAACAGGGTCTGGTCGATCTGGACGCCGAAGTTGCCGGTGGTCAACGAGATGCCCCGGTTCGAACCGAGATTGGTACGGGCATCGAAATGGCTTCTGGAAAAGTCGATGTCCGCAGAACCGGTGATGGTCGGGCGCCACCCCGACTTGGCGATGGCGACGCCCTCATCGGTGACACGGACGCCGGCACGAGCCGAATTGAGCTGGGAATTGTTCTGGTAGGCTTTTGAAAGTGCACCGAGAATAGTTTCCGCCGAGGCGGCCAGCGGAGAAAGCGCGGTCGCCGAAACGAGGACGGCGGCAAAAAGGCTCTTGCGTAAAGACGGCACGTTATTCCCTCATTCGTTTTGCATGGGAACCACACCGCGCCGGCTTCTCCCATTTGGGCAGCCGGCGCGGTGTGTTTCAGGTTCCCTGCTGTCAGCCCCCAAAAGAACACCCCGGTTATGCGGATCAGCAACGATTGTTCAGCGCAAGCGAACATGACAACGCCTTTGCTGCAAGCCAAAATCATTCAGAACTCAAACGCACGAATACGTTCGAATCCCGGTAGTGGCTTAATTGCCGCATTAAATGCGCCTCTTCCGGCTACAACCCCCCCTGTTTTCAGAAACAATCGGGCCACACCCGAATTCCCCTGCCCTTCGACGGCGACGAGCCGACCGCCTTCCGCAAGCTGGTTGAGCAGCGACTCCGGCACTTTCTCCACGCTGCCGCCGATGAAAATGACATCGTAGGGTGCTCCCGCGGCATGGCCTTCCGGCAGCGGTCCCGTGACCACGCTGACATTGTCGCAGCCAAGCGCCGAAAGAGTCGACATGGCGGTCTCGGCCAATGCCGGATCGCTTTCCAGCGCAACGACGGACTTTGCCAGCCGCGACAGGATCGCCGCCGCATAGCCGGTGCCGCAGCCGACATCGAGCGCCGAATCGCCAGGGCCGATTTCGGCCAGCTGCATCAGCTTGGCCAGCGGCGAGGGCTCCATGAGGTAGCGGGGGCCATCCGCTGCATTGGCAATGCGGATGTCTTCGTCGATATAGGCTAGATCGCGCTGGCCGGGGGCAACAAAGGCCTCGCGCGGCACGACAAGCAGCGCCTCGAGCAGCGGCGCGCTGGTCACGTCGGTGGTGCGGATCTGGCCATCGACCATCTTCACCCGACGTTCGGCAAAATCAGCGCTCATGTTCCAACCAATCCGCCCAAAACCAATCTGCTTGCCGCGCCAAGACCGCGGCTCATTTCGACCGGAACTCAAGCCCCCTGGCGCTGGTGCGCGGGAGCTTGGGCATTTGGAGGCCTCGCCCGGAATCGAACCGGGGTGCAAGGATTTGCAGTCCTCTGCGTAACCACTCCGCCACGAGGCCTCATTGCTCCCGGCGTTCCACCCGGTTCCAATAGGTTGCGGCGAAAATGCCGTCAAGCGGCCATGGTGCATTCCGGACGGTTTCCCCTCGACCATGATTCCACGCATCGCGTCGTCGACACGCATGCTGCAATCAAAATATTAGTTAACTGTTAAGTACGGAATTTTGCAAAGGGAAGCCCGGGGCCTGGACCTCACGTCGGGTAAGCAGAAGGTCCGCCATTTTGAAGGAGTTGCAAGGGCCGGAAAAAAGCGCGCCGGGCATCAGCCGGGTTGCGTCGAGCCGGAAAGACCGCCCCTTCACAGAGGCTTGCCACGCGGTGCAAACCGTCAGTTCGGCCGCCGCCGCCGTTCCCACCACACGACAAGCCGGCGCCGGTGGCGGCGTACCAAGGCGAACTCGTAGGAGAGCACCAGCAATCCGATCGGTATCATCCAGAATCCCAGGATCGGCAGGAAGCCGAGAATGCCGCCGAAGATCAGCACGACGCCGATCGCAATCCTGAGGCCGCGCGAGCGCGGCATGGTGAACTGACGGCCGAAGACCGATATTTTCCGTGCCGGTGGATGGTTGTGGCTTGCTGCGCTCATGTATGATCGGTGGTCCGTTCGGGCAAAGTAAAAGCACCAGCTGACGAAAGCCGCAACCACGTTTTCGGTTCCGCGCACCCCGTCAGACCGCTCATATGAGGACGCGCGCACATGATTGCGAGAAATCGTCGCGCGAAAAAGCGCGGAAAAATACGAAATGCTTCTTTGCAAAGCCGAAACGGGTTTGCTATAGGCTGCGCCACTCACATGAGAGCCTCTGTTCCCCGGTAGCTCAGTGGTAGAGCAACCGGCTGTTAACCGGTTGGTCGCTGGTTCGAATCCGGCCCGGGGAGCCAACATCTTCAATAACTTAGCTTAAATCTACTCCTGCCAACCTGCTGGCTCAGTCCGCTCCGGGCAACATTTGGGGCAACATAGATGCTCTACCGCCAGATCGACGCGCAAGAACTCTACGTCCGCATTGGTCACCATATTGAGGCGATGCCCGCCAGGATTGAGCTCCACAGCGCGGAGAAAGAAATTTGGGTTAGCCAAGCTGTTGCCCTGGTTGAGGCCGTGGGCAACATAAAAGATACGTTGGCAATACGGGACGCGGCGGAATGGTACAGCGCGCACCCAAACATCTACGCAAACAGCTTCTGGCTCATCCTTCAGAGAGCACTGGCCCGCGCAGAGCTTGCCGCCCCCGCCTCATCGTCCGGATCGTTCCTGCCGGTCGGCAGCGCTATGGACGCCATGACCGCGATCGGAAAGGTTCTGAAAGAAGCGCGTGCGAAGCTACTTGTCGTCGACCCGTACCTGGACGAAACCATTTTGACCGATTTTGCGCCCATGAGCATGGAGGGTGTAAAGCTAGAACTTCTTTGCGACGGCGCCACGGTGAAGGCCAACCTGGCGCCTGCGGTGAAGCGTTGGACTGCACAGTATGCTGCGAAGCGTCCGATCGAAGCGCGGAGCGCCGGTCCTCGCCTCTTGCACGATCGGCTTATTGTCGTCGATGACACGAAGGGCTGGACGGTGAGCCAGTCATTCAAGGATCTCGCCGCACGCTCGCCGGCATCGATAACGGTGACGCCTCCCGAGGTCGCTAAGCTTAAAATTTCTGCTTACGCAGACCTGTGGGCCGGCGCCATTCCGCTATGAGAGAGAGGCGACCTTTCTATCGTATTTTCACCGTGACCAAACAGGAAGCTGCGACGCATCAGATCGAGGCCGCAATAGCAGCGCAAAGCCTATGCGCGGCCCTCGAATCCGCTGGCGTCCAATTCATCGCCGAGAATGGCGGGGGGGCAGGCGTAAGGATGGCGCGGCCACCGGGCTAAAGCCGGGAGCGTTACTCATAGATCGCAGCGGCTTGCATCAGTTTAGCTGCGTGGGTCCAAGGATTTGTTTCGGCAGGCCACTGCCAATCGTTTACCCAAGCCGACATCGCCTCCAAAAAGTCATCAAGCTTGATGTTTTCCCAATTGTCGGCACCCGCCCTCAGCTCTTCACGCATCTGCGTCAAGAGATCAATAAACCCTTCTTTGTCGTGGACTTCGTCTGCTGTCATCGTGATCCTCTTTGAAATATCTAGGGAACGGTTTCCAGCCTCGCGGGTTTGAATCGCGGGCGAACGCTTTTGAAGGCGGCATCACCATGCAACAGATCAACGACACCAAAAAGCTGCTTAAGCAGCTCGATGAGAGGGAGCGGCAAAGCCTCATCCGCATCAAAGAAACTCAGGAACTCATCGAGCAGAACCGCCGGCTGACAAAGAGGTCCCGTGGAATCCTTGCGCGCGCGTCCGAACTTGCCGCCGCGCTTGGCAGGACCTAACGACCGGACTTGAGGACCGGTTGCTTTCCGAGTGAGCGGTTGGCACCATATCCTTTCGTCGCCAATCTGATTGCGCTAGACATTGCATACTTTTGCCTTCGCATAGCCTGTCGGTGTCGTGTCTGGCGTGTAGATCAAGCCGACTGCCTTGCCGCGGCATCGGGCGCACCGGAGCTTCGGAATGATGTCGTCAGCCATCGCCGCCGCGTCCGGGCCGTAGCGGTCGCGGTCGCGGAGCATCGCCAGATCCAGCTTCTGGTTGTGGTTGCATGTCGCATGATGACAGAACGCCGTCACTGTCATCCTGGCGTCGATCAGCGATTAAAATGTCCAGCCCCTTGCCATCGAGGATGAATAGCGCTGGCGTCATTGTTCCGGCAAGTCCCTCAGCGGCCTTGCCCAGATTCCCGCTTTGGGTGGAAACTTGCCGTATGGGGCGGCTGTCGGAACGACGTGATCGCGGCAAGGGAGCGGACGTGGCCTCGCATATGCGCTGAGGCTCGCTCACTCCAGCGCCGGGTTCACTCTGCGGGGCCGTTGAATGGAAATCGCTACGAAGCTTACGGGCAGACCTTAGCTGCCGCGCTTGAGCACCCTGATGATGGCTCAAACCCACAGAATCACCACAGGACGGTGGTCGTCGAGCGAGCTTTTCAGCTATTAATGTGCGACTTGGGAAGCTGCCGACATCAATTCCTCGGGATTCGACGCCCTGAACGCATTCAGGCCACCCTCCAGAACTTCAGTGAAGCTCCAGCGTACGATACCCGCCCGGTCGAGTAGGAACTGACCGAAAGGCTGCCCCAGGCCGCCGGAAGCCATCATCTGCTGATCGGCTTCCGTAATCTCATATCCTTCCTTCTTGTTGAGAAACTCGTCCATTGCCATCACGTCCATAGGCTCGGGCAACTCGCCCGGGAGATGAATCCGTATCGCCATGACCGTGTCCATCCCGACCTCGCGCAGGCGGAAAGCACAGTGCGAGGCCCGCTCCGGGTCGGATGCGGCGAGAAGATCGGGTGCCGGGTGGTAACGGAAATAGAGC
>NZ_JBSPTO010000032.1:0-60413 GCF_053850215.1 Mesorhizobium sp. f-mel | reverse complement strand
TCGCCGGCCCCCAAAGGAGGCCGATGCCCCCAACCCGACGTCCATACGCCTTCTCTGCAAAGGCCTCCTTTGTGGGAGAAGGTGGCCTCGCGCAGCGAGGTCGGATGAGGGGTGTTCCAGCTTGGCGTTACGCCCACTCACAACCGCCCATCAGCGCCGAGAGGACGCACAATTGCCAACGCCTCATTTCTTCCAGCACCCCTCAACCGTCTCGGCGCTGCGCGCCGATCCACCTTCTCCCACAAGGAAGGGGGAGAAGGGAAGGCCCACTCAGTGGCAGCACGCGCCGGCATACTGCAGCTGCTCGTCCCAGTCCGGCCGGCCTTCAGGTGTGAAATCCATCAGGTTCCACAAGGGCTCGCAGGTGCCGACGGCGCGCGGGTCCTGGCCGGGTTCGGTGGGCGCGAAACCAAGCTCCGAACTCCAGAAATGGCGGATGCCATCGGCGTCGCGATGGAACACCGACAGCATCGGCAACTGCGCGCCGTCGTCGGCCTCGGCGTGGTAGTCGCGCTTGAACCTGTTGCCGGCCGAGGAGAGCAGCCGCATGTTCGTCCAGCCACGGTCGCGGCCAAGCGTGATCAGGTTTTCGAGCGCGGTCTTGCCCACCACGGCGAAGTTGAAGCCGGCGGCCTCCAGATGGCCAATGGCGCCGTCGAACTGATCGAGCAGCGCCGTGCAGGACGGGCATGGCTGGTCGGCCCGCGCGAGCTTCGCCGTGCCGCCGCTTGTCGCCACGTCACGCGTCTCCTGCGGATGGCGCGGAAACATCATCGAGTAGACGATCAGTGTGTCCTTGCCAGGCGAAAACAGCTCCGACAGTTTTATCCGGGCCGGCTTGCCGTCGGGGCCAAGCCCGTCGAACACATAGTCCTCAGGCACCAGCCCGCCCGGCGGCAGTGCGCGACGGGCGACGGCTACATCCTCCATGGCGCGGCGCAGCTCAATCTCCTTCTGCAAAAGGGTTTCGCGGGCGGCGCGGTATTCCTGGGATTCGTTGGGAAAGGTGATCATCGTCATCTCCATAAGCCGTGCGTTTGACGACGCCTGCCTGTTCGCGGCAACGCGCCTTGCCTCTCAAGGACGCATCGCGAAGGACGGTTCCGACATTTTTGCACACGCAAGCGGCAGAAGTCCCCTCACCCAGCCTCCGCTTCGCTGCTGACCTCCCCCAAGGGAGAGGAGACTGTCAACGCCGGCGCCAACCTCTTCTCCCCGCCGGGGAGAAGGTGGCCGCCCACGGGTCTTGCTTCCGGCAAGCCCGAGGACAGGCTCCGCGGCCGGATGAGGGGGACCTCACATGGGATAGCGGGACAACGAAGTTACTGCGCCGCCGGCACCGGGCAGTTGGCATCGCCTTCCTGGCAATTGAGGTAGCCCTGGAAATCCCTCAGCCGGTTGTCGGTGACGGCCTCCTGGCAGCCGGCGACGACCATTGGATACATGCTGCCGGCCATGTCGGGCGGGCCGCCCTGAAATTTGCACTCGGCATCGCGGAAAGCGACCCAGGCGCGCTGCGCATCGACCAGCAGCTTCTTTGACGCCGCATTGTCTTTCAGCCGACCCTCGATCTGCTTGTAGGCGTCGTTGAGCTTTTTGTCGGCCTTCGCGAGCGACTTGCCGGCGCATTCGTTCATGGTCGTTTGATCCATCGCATTGGCGCAATCGTCGGCCGCCCGCGCCGCGTCGGCGAATAGCGGAACGGCGAGGATTAAGGTGGCGAGGCCGGTTTTGGGAAGCCGCATCGTGTTTCTCCGATTTTCGAGGGCCCCCGCTGTAACAAAGCTTAACCGTGAGACGAATACAGGCAAGATGCAGCTTGTCGCTTTGGTGGACAGTTCCTTTCAGGTCGGCTCCGACGACTGCGAAGCAATAGCGTTGCGGAACGGGATGCATCTCACCGCATTTTTCGTTCAGGATTATAGGTCCATATCGGGGAAGAACCATGCGCGAAGCCGACAATGACGAAATCGACCTGCGCTGTCCGCAGATCGTTGCCGACAATGCCGCCATGGGCCTCAGGCTGCGCGGCATATTTGGTCGCGGCGGCACCGAGGTCGGGGTTGCGCGGGCGACCGAGCTCAAGAACCGCGATAAACTTTCGCCCTCCACCATCCAGCGCATGGTCAGCTATTTCGCCCGCCATGAGGTCGACAAGAAGGGCCGTAACTTCGGCAGTGAAGAAAACCCGTCGGCCGGTTACATCGCCTGGCTTCTATGGGGCGGCGACGAAGGCCGCTCCTGGGCGCTCGAGCTCAAGCAGAAGATTGGCAACGCGCCGACTGAGCGATAACAAAGCAGTTGGCCTTGGAAACAGGAAGATTCGCGGGCGGGCGGATCCCGAACCCACCTCGGGACCGGCCGTGGAACGCGGCTGACACATGCCGGTGCAGCCCCCTCCGACACCTTCCGTTCGTTACCCCGACCGAACGGCGTGGCAGGGTTGGCGACCTATGTGAAGCAGTTTCACAACAATACACTTTCCGCTGCGTGAGGGCGGAACCGACCAGAGCCGGGCTAGCCTTCCCAGTCGACTTCGAACATTCCCAGTCGCTCATAGAGCCTGACCGCGGCGGCATTTTCGACCGTGTTGGTTTTGAGATCGACATGCGCAGCGTCCCGTGCGCGAAAGGCGGCGAAGACGTGCCACATCAGCGCTTCGGCGATGCCTCGCCCGCGCGCCTCGGGATGGACGGCAAGGTCCTTCACGAACGCCCTCGTCCAGCACAGCGCCGCGCCCGCCAGCCGACCCTTGCTGTCGATGACCAGGAAACACAAGGCAGGGTCGAATTCCGCGTCGCTTGAAATGCGCGGCCACCATTCGTCGAACGGCCCGTCGGCGCCATCGTCGAACACGGTGGTCAGCAGCGCATGCAAAGCGAGCGCGTCGGTGGCATCGAAGCCGCGCATGACAAAACCTTCCGGCCAGCGCGGCGGAGCAAGCGTGTCGTCGAGGATCTTGCGCAGCCTTATGTCGTTCGGCGCCGGCGGGCGCGGCTCAGGCATGGTGTTCAGGCATCGGGCTGCAGGCGACGGCGGCCGCGGTCGCGGCCAAGGCCGGTTTCTTCCAGCATGCCCTTGCGCTTGGCGTCGTAATAATAGCCGCTCTGGTATAGGCGGTCGGCGCGCTTGGCGTTACCGCCGGCCACCAGCCAGGCGCCGCGCAGATATTTCACCGCATATTTCAGATTGGTCTCGGCGTCGAACAACCCGCTCGCCGGCCCGTCATAGCCCATGCCGCGCGCCGTCGCATGCTTGATCTGCATCAGCCCCCAATGGCCGCGATTGTAGGCCTTGGGATTGAAGGTGCTCTCGCGGCTGACGACACGGCGCACCAGATCGACGGGCACCTCATAGAGGACGGCATATTTCTCGATCAGCCGTTCGATCTCGCCGCGCGGTCCCGCCGAATACTCTTTGGCAGGGCTGGTCGAAAGCAGGGCGGACGGATCGTCAGGCACGACATAGGCGGCCTGCTGAACGCCGGGCATCGTCTTGCTTGTCTCGCCGGTGACCGGCATGGCGACAGCGGCCGTCGCATAGACAGGTGCTGCGCCGGCTGGGGCGGCACCGGCCGTCATGGCTGCAGGTGCAGTTGCGGCCAGCGGGGTCGGTCCGGCAAAGGCTGCTGGTTGGACAGGCGTCGCGGCGGGGTCGACGGCCAGCGCCACCGTCTGGACAGGCGCGATGCCGGACGATTCCGGCAGCACCGAAACCGTGTCGGGCAGCGCCAGCGTAAAGCCGGCATCAGCGCCCGCGGCGGCGGTTTCAGTCAGGGAAGGCACGGCCTTCGTCTGCGAGGTCGAGCTGCAGCCGCTGAGACCGGCCGCAGCGAGCATCACGCCGATCGCGGGAAAAATGATTTTTGCTGGCAAGCCGCGCTCGGGTCTGGTTCGTCTGTTAAGAAAGTCCTTACACCAGCGCCTTTCCCCCGGCAATCCGCAGCCTGTTGTGGACTTCGAATGATTTTCGGGTGGCAACAGCAACCTGAAAATGCGATATCTCGTTCTCGATATGTACTGGATTCCCATCCGTTTCTGCGGAAGGAGCACATCATGGAAAGCACCTCTCAGGCCACCGCCGGCCACGCGGTCTTCGAAACCGTGATCGGCTTCATGGGGATCGCCTGGAGCGAGGCCGGACTGACGAGGCTTTGCCTGCCCCAGCGCAACCGCGACGCGGTGGAACGCCGGCTGCTGCGCCATGCCGGCAGCGCCGGTTCGAGCGCCCAACCGCAATGGGTTACCGAGCTGATCGGGTCGATACAGGCCTATGCAGCCGGCGAAGATATCGATTTCTCCGGTGTGCCGGTCGATCTCACCGGCGTCGACGATTTCCGGCTCGCCATCTACGACGCGGCGCGCAAGCTCGCCTTCGGCGAGACCACCACCTATGGCGAACTGGCCAAGCGCGCCGGCCATGCTGGGCTGGCGCGTGAGACGGGTGCGGCGCTCGGCGCCAACCCGGTGCCGCTGGTCATCCCTTGCCACCGCATTCTTGCGGCCGGCGGCAAGATCGGCGGTTTTTCTGCGCCGGGCGGCTCGACCACCAAGGAAAAGATGCTGGCGATGGAAGGCGTGCGGGTCGGCCCGCCGCCGCCGGCGCAGGTATCATTCGGATTCTGAGACCGGACGTAGCTAGTCCGGAAAGATGCGCCGGCGGAAACGCCGGTCTGTGTCCACCCGCTTGCATTTGTAGACGATGCAGGACGTCGTATCGGCGCTTGGCACTGACGCCCGTGCCCTGACCTCCCCCATGTTGCAGAAACGCTGGCTCCGCACATAGCGGTCGTAGAGCGGCAGCCCCGGCGTGCGCGTCGACTGGTAACGCAGGATGACGGCGCCCTCTCGCGCGATCGTCGCCCGCACTCTGCCGCAGCTCATGCGGCTCGGATCGTAGCGCGAGATCGCCTGCGCCTCGGCGGCCACCAGCGTCAGGCAGGCGGCAAGCAGAACAGTTTTCATGGTCCTCTCCCAAAACAGGACCTGACGCCCGCAGGCAGCACGATCCTTCCCCGCAACGTGCACGACAGGCGATGCGAACCCTCCGCAACGCGCGACGTTGCAAGGCTTTCACGCGATTGGGGCGGCCGTTGGGCAGCGCCGCATCAGCGCCTTTTCGTGCCGTCTTGTTTTTTGCGGAGAAGCGGACTATATGAGGTCCATTGATATTTCGGCCGATCGATCCGGGCCTCGCGATATTCGCGTTTGCTGACGTCTATCTCCAAAATCTCGATACAAACCGGCTGGACTTCGGTTCGGTCAAGCTAAAGCAAACGTATAAGGACTATCGAAATGGCAACAGGTACGGTCAAGTGGTTTAATTCCACCAAGGGTTTCGGCTTCATCCAGCCTGACAGCGGCGGCGCGGACGTTTTCGTCCACATCTCCGCAGTCGAGCGCGCTGGGCTGTCGACCCTGGTCGAAGGCCAGAAGATCAACTTCGAGATCGAGCAGGACCGCCGCACTGGCAAGTCGTCCGCTGGATCTCTGAGCAAGGCAGCCTGATTTTGCGAATGGCGCGCGCCGGGCGATAGCTCGGGGCGCGCGGCAAGTCACGGATGTACTGACGGTCGCGCGAGAAGCGCACCGGAGCCAAAAACCCCGACAAGCCGAAGCAGCAGATTGCTGCCGGCCCGGAGCAAAGGCTCCCGATCAGGCTACCAAGCATGGAAGGCGGGATTTTGTCCCGCCTTTTTGCTGTTCGGATTCCATCTCTGTTCGGTTTTCGTGTCCCGGCCGAAGGCCGCAAGCCCCGCCGGGCGTTGCGCCTTTTGGTGCGTCCTGGCCGGAGCGAGCCGCGAAGCGGCGACGAGTGAGGACAGTACTACCCCAGCCACTCCATGGGCACATGCCCCGGATCGGCCTCCACTCGTTTCAGCCAGGCCGCCACCGCCGGATAGGCGTCGAGCTGAAAACCGCCCATCTCGGCCGTATGCGTATAGGCGTAGAGCGCGATGTCGGCGACGCTCAATGCCTCACCGGCAAAGAACGCACTGCCCGCCAGATGCTTGTTCATTACGCCGAGCGCCTTGTTGCCGCGCTCCAGCGTCACCGCCAGCCGTTCCGGCGTCGCATCCTTGGCCCGTTCGGGAAAGGTGAGCAGCGCCTTGCGCACCGCGATATAGGGTTCGTGGCTGTACTGCTCGAAGAACAGCCACTGATAGGCCAGAGCCCGCTCGTATCTGTCGGCCGGCAGGAACCGCGTGCCTTCGGCGAGGTAAAGCAGGATGGCGTTGGATTCGGCAAGCCGCCTGCCGTCGTCGAGCTCGAGCAGCGGCACCATGGCGTTCGGGTTCTTGGCGACATAGTCGGGCTTGCGCGTGTCGCCGGTGTGCGAGCTCACCTCGACATTGGTGAAAGGGATGCCGAGCTTGGCCATCAACAGCCGCGGCTTGTAGCAATTGCCGCTGTCGATCATTCCATAGAGTGTGGTCATTTTTGCTCCCATCGCCGCTCCCCTCGGGAGCCGCCTTTACCGGCAATTATCCTGGCAGCGAGGGCTTATTCCAGTGATTTGTTTTGGCGCAACCATCAGCGCCGCTGATAGATCACCCAAACAACGGCACGACGTTGTTGTCCCTGCCAAGCAGCCTGTCGATGGGCAGCGGCTCCTCGTCGAAGTTCGTACCGGCCAGCGCCGGCCGGGCAAGGTAAAAACCCTGCATCAGGTCGACGCCGCCGTCGAGTGCCACGCGCAGATGCGTGGATTGCTCGATGCCTTCTACCAGCACCTTGGTGCCGCGGTCGTGCAACGCGGAGACCAGCGGCCGGAAAAACCGTTCGGCGGCGGCATGGCGACAGAATTCCGCGAACCAGGTGCCGTCGATCTTGACGATGTCGGGCCGGACAAGCGCAACCCGCTCTTCCGTCGAATGCCCGGTACCGAAATCGTCGATGGCGATGCGGATGCCGTCACGCCGCATCTCGCGCGCCAGGCTGACAAGCACCTTGTCGTCGGCCGCCTGCTCGGTGATTTCGCAGACCAGCATGCCGGGGTACAGATCGAACTCGGCGAGATGCCTGGTCATCAGCCTGATCTCAGCCAGCGCTCGCCCGGGGTCATCGTTGATCAGCGGATTGTAGTTGAAGAATAGGTCGAGCCCGTCGACGCCGATGTTGCGGAAGTTCCGAAGATGCAGCACCCGGCACATCGTCTCGACGAACAGGCGATCCGCCACGGGTACGCCCTCGAAAAATACGCGTGGCGCGACCGACCTGCCGGCGCGGTGCGGCTCAATGAGGCCTTCGACTGCGACGGCCTTCAAAAACCTGCCGCGCGGCGCGAAGATCGGCTGGTAGGCGCTCCTCAGCCGGAACGCGCCATAGACGCCGTATTCGATACCGACCTCGTCGGCAAAGATTGCCTCGCCGACATTGCGCCGCCTGTCGGGCCGCCCGGTCATGGCACCACCTTGCGTCCGAAAGCCCGTTTCGGCCTCGGCGAAGGCGAGACAGTCGCAGGCGCCTCGTCGGCATCGGCCACTGCCACCGGCATCTGCCTGTCCTTGCCGAAGACGTGAAAGCTGGTCGGCGCAAGCTCCGGGCGCGCCAGCGCGAATCCCTGCACCATCGAGGCTCCCGATTTTTCAGCCAGTTCAAGCTGCCAGCTCTCCTCGATGCCCTCGAACACGGTGCGGATGCCTTGCTGTTCGAAACTTGCCACCATGGCGGTCAGCAGTGCGAAACCGGCGCCGGACTCCATCAGTTGCATGATCCAGTGGGCATCGAATTTGACGATGTCCGGCCTGAGCTCCTTGATGCGGTTGATGTCGGACTCGTCGGCGCCGTAGTCGTCGACCGCTATGCGAAATCCGTTGGCCCTGAGTGCTTCGACGAAATTGTAGAGCGTTTCCTGCGACGCCGATTTCTGCTCGGTCACCTCGCAGACGACCCGGTTCGCATCGATCTCAGCCTCATGCAGCACCAGCCGCATGTCGCGCAGCGCCTTGTCGGCGATGCTGCGATCGGTGAACACCGACGGATCGAAGTTAATGAAAATGAATGCCTCTTGCGGCAGGCAGGCGCCGGCGTTCAAAAGATGCAGCGTCCTTGTCAGCGCCTCGATATGCAGGCGGTCGACCGTTGGACAGGTGTTGAAAAAGCTCACCGGCGACTGCGGCTCGCCGTCGCGGAACGGCCGGATCAGCCCCTCGAATCCGGTGACGGACAATTTGCCGTTGCTGAAGGCGAAGATCGGCTGGAAAGCGCTCTGCAGCGTATAGATGCCCCAGACACCGCTGGCGGTGCCGTCGTCATGACGGACGATATGGACATGCCCGATGCTGCGCGACACGGTTCCTCGCTCTGCGAGACTGGCGGAATGGGTCGTGATCCAGCCACTCGGGGTTTTACCGCCTGTAGGTGAATTTATTGTTGCCGAATTTGCCGGGGATTTGAGATCTGGCTCATCCGTCAGTGCTTGCGCTTGGCGGAATGATGCGACATGAGAAGCGCCGCGGTTAGATGGACCGCCTGCATCCCCAAGGAGATAACATCGTCATGGCCTTTCTTGCTGACGTCCTTTCCCGCGTAAAGCCTTCCGCGACCATCGCGGTGACGCAGAAAGCACGCGAGCTGAAAAACGCCGGCCGAGACGTGATCGGGTTGGGTGCCGGCGAACCGGACTTCGACACGCCGGACAACATCAAGAACGCTGCGATCGAGGCTATCCGCCGCGGCGAAACGAAATATCCTCCGGTTTCCGGCATCGTGCCGCTGCGCGAGGCGATCGTCAAAAAATTCAAGCGCGAGAACAATCTCGACTACCGGCCGGAGCAGACCATCGTCGGCACCGGCGGCAAGCAGATCCTATTCAATGCCTTTATGGCGACGCTGAATCCCGGCGACGAGGTCATCATTCCGAGGCCGTACTGGGTCAGCTATCCCGAGATGGTAGCGATCTGCGGCGGCACCCCGGCATTTGCCGACACCTCCATCGACAACGGCTTCAAGCTGACGGCGGCGGCGTTGGAAAAGGCGATTACGCCGCGCACCAAATGGCTGTTGATGAACTCACCGTCGAACCCGTCGGGCGCTGCCTACACCGAGGCTGAATTGCGCGCTCTGGCCAACGTGCTGTTGAAGCATCCCGATGTCTGGGTGCTGACCGACGACATGTACGAGCACCTGATCTATGGTGACTTCGTCTTCAAGACCATCGCCGAGGTCGAGCCGAAGCTTTATGAGCGCACGCTGACGATGAACGGCGTCTCGAAGGCCTATGCCATGACTGGCTGGCGCATCGGCTATGCGGCCGGGCCCGTGGCGCTGATCAAGGCAATGGATATGATACAGGGCCAGCAGACCTCCGGCGCCTGCACCATCGCCCAGTGGGCATCGGTGGAGGCGCTGAACGGTCCGCAGGATTTCATTGCGAAAAACAAGGCGATCTTCCAGGCTCGGCGCGATCTCGTCGTGTCGATGCTCAATCAGGCGCGCGGCATCACATGTCCGTCACCCGAAGGTGCTTTCTACGTCTATCCGTCCTGCGCTCAGTTGATCGGCAAGAAGACCAAAGCCGGCAAGGTGATCGACAGCGACGAAGCCTTCTGCTCGGAGCTGCTCGAGGCCGAGGGCGTAGCGGTCGTGTTCGGTTCGGCCTTCGGCCTCGGCCCCAACTTCCGCATCTCCTATGCCACGTCGGAGGCGTTGCTCGAAGAGGCCTGCACGCGCATCCAGCGCTTCGCCGCCTCGCTGACCTGATCAGGCGCATCTCGAACACCAAACCCGGCTCGCGGTCGGGTTTGGAAAGCCTCAGCCGCCATACTGCTCGTCTGTCACCATTTCCAGCCAGTCGGCATGGACGTCGTCGAGCGCCTCCTGCATGGCGATATGCGCCATCGCCGATTTTGGACCGGCGCCGTGCCAATGCTTTTCATCAGGAGCGAACGAAATGACGTCGCCGGCCCTGATCGCCTGAACCGGCTCGCCCCAGCTTTGCGCGAGGCCGGCGCCTGACATGACATAGAGCGTCTGGCCCAGCGGATGCGTATGCCAGTGGGTACGGGCGCCGGGCTCGAAACTGACCATGATGGCGCGCAGCCGCGCTGGCGCTTCCTTCTCGATGATTGGCGTCTGCCACACGCGGCCGGTGAAATACTTTTCCGGCGCAATGGCGGTCGGCACGCTGCCGCAGGCAGTGATCTTCATCGTCGCGAGTCCTCAAGCTGATGGCGGATCGGTCGGCGACGGCCGTTCCTTTTTGTCGCAAGAAGCGGGCACTTTCGTCCGATAACCATCACGGCGCAACCGCTTTTGCGGCTGTTCGGCGACGGGCTTTGTCGCGGGATTTGATGGGAGGCTGGCCTCGCATCCAAGGGCTTCGCCGATCACGGCTCAACATCTACGACATCAGGCGATCCTCAAATCCCTTGCCCTCCCGGCTAACCCGTGGGACGATGCCTTTGGGTAGGTGGCAAACTGAAAAAGCCCCGCCCGCGACGGTCGACAGGCCGGCCGCCGCTCCCAGGGAAACGCCTGAGTGGAGGTCAGTCATGGGAACTCGCGCCGGAGGACGACGCACGGGACCGAAATGCATTGCCATAGTCGGTCCCTTTGCAAGCGGTAAGACGACACTTCTCGAAGCCATATTGGCCCGCACGGGCGCCATTCCCCGCCAGAATCCCGTTTCCTCGGGAAACACCGTTTCCGATCATTCGCCCGAGGCACGCGCCCACGCCATGAGCGTCGAGGCGACGTTTGCGACCACCGAATTCATGGGCGAGCAACTCACTTTCGTCGATTGTCCCGGCTCCATCGAATTCTCCTTCGAGGCAGAGCCGGTCCTCGCCGCCTGCGACATCGCCGTGGTCGTCGCCGAAGCCGACGAGAAGAAGATCCCTGCCCTGCAGCTGATCATGCGCAAGCTCGACGATCTGGGCGTGCCGCGCATCATGTTCCTCAACAAGGTCGATAAGGCGATATCAGGCGTGCGCGACACGCTGAAGTTGCTGCAGCCGGCAAGCTCGGTGCCGTTGCTGCTTCGCCAGATTCCGCTGCGCAAGAACGGCGTCGTCATCGGCTCGATCGATCTCGCTCTGGAGCGCGCCTACATCTATCGCGAATATGCCGAAAGCGAGGTCACCCAGATTCCCAGCGACGACAAGGCGCGCGAACTGGAGGCGCGCTTTTCCATGCTGGAGACGCTCGCCGATCATGACGACCAGTTGATGGAGCAGCTTCTCGAAGAGATTGAGCCGCCGAAGGACGCGATTTTCGACGACCTCGCCGCCGATCTGCGTGACGGCGCCGTGACGCCGGTGCTGATCGGCACCGCCGAGAAGGGCAATGGCGTGCTGCGCCTGTTGAAGACGATCCGCCACGACGCGCCCGACATCGAGGCGACCCGCAAGCGCCTTGGTGCACCTGATGGCAATGCGACCGTGGTCCAGGTGATGAAGACCATTCACACCGCCCATGGCGGCAAGCTGTCGGTCTCGCGCATCCTGTCCGGCCAGCTTGCCGACGCCTCCGAGCTCTTCCTTTCGAATGGCACCACGGCAAAAGTCTCCGGCATCTACAAAATGCTCGGCAAGGACCAGACCAAGCTCACCTCGGCCAGGGCCGGCGACACGGTCGCGCTCGGCAAGCTGGACGACGTCACGACCGGTCAGACCTTGAGCTCGGCAAAGGGCGGCATCAAGCCACTGGTCACGCTGATGCCGCCGCAGCCGGTCTTTGCGTTCGCGCTGCGCCCGAAGGAACGCAAAGACGAAGTGAAGATGTCGGCAGCCATCCAGCGACTTGCCGAAGAAGACCCCTCGCTCAGCCTGCGCCACAATCAAGATTCAGCCGAAACCGTGCTGTCGGGCCATGGCGAGATGCATCTGCGTGTCGTGCGCGAGCGGCTGGAGGGCAAGAACCAGATCCCGGTCGAAGGCCATGCGCCGGCCGTGCCTTATCGCGAGACGATCCGCAAAACGGCGCAGCAGCGCGGCCGCCACAAGAAGCAGTCGGGCGGCCATGGCCAGTTCGGCGACGTGGTAATCGAGATCAAGCCGCTGCCGCGCGGCTCCGGCTTCCAGTTCACCGACACCATCACCGGCGGCGCCGTGCCGAAGACCTACATCCAGTCGGTCGAGACCGGCGTGCGCGACTATTTGAAATCCGGCCCGCTCGGCTTTCCGGTGGTCGATGTCGCAGTCAACCTGTCCGACGGCTCCTATCACGCTGTCGATTCGTCGGATATGGCCTTCCAGATGGCGGCGAAGCTGGCGATGAAGGAAGGCATGGCGGCCTGCTCGCCGGTGCTGCTCGAACCGATCATGAAGGTCGAGATCGTCACGCCGTCCGATGCGACGTCGAAGATCATCGCCCTGATCCCGCAACGGCGGGGCCAGATCCTCCGTTATGACGCGCGGCCCGGCTGGCCGGGATGGGATATCGTCGAGGCGACCATGCCGCAGGCCGAGATCGGCGATCTGATCATCGAGCTGCGTTCGGCTACCGCCGGCGTGGCCAGCTATCGCGCGACCTTCGACCATATGGCCGAACTCACCGGCCGCTTGGCCGACGAGGCGATGAACGCCAACGGCAAGGCCGCCTGACACTGGATTTTGGCGCCAGTATCGCAGGCTGCAGAACACAAGGAAACGGCGTCCGGAATGATCCGGACGCCGCTCTCTTGCGGACCGTCTTCGTGGGAGGCGAAACGGCAGGTCCGCCGCACATGCCGCCAGCGCCTGACGGCCTCAGCGGAAGAATGGTTCGGACGCGGTAGCCGCCTGAGCCCGGATCGCCCGAGTGATGCCCCCATCTCCCGCACGAACCACACCGCGTCCTATGATCTGCTTAGTCGATGCTGGGCGCCTGTGACAGGTTACCTGAGGTTACATGTCACTGTTACGTGACAATTGCGGTCGACTTTCCCGCAGCGTCAGCAGGTTTCGGGCAACAAAAAAGCCGGATCAATGAAGATCCGGCTGAGTTTGATTGGAAGTGCCTGTTAGGGCTAACCTCCAGAGGGGAACACTCGAGGGCGCTAATGGGAGGAGAACGCGCCCAGGAGATGATCTATATATGTGCTCATCATGCTCAAGAAACAAGCATCTATTTTGCAACACACGCATGCAAAATGACACAGGCTGTGGTCTAACCCATTCCTTGGCCTCATAGGACCAGCAGAATCGTCGAAATGCGGTGCACGGCCAGGCAAAGATCATTGGGAAATAGCGAATCAGAGCCAATTTCTCGGCCGGAAACGCAAAAACAACGAATGACGTCGAATCAGGCAATACGCGTTTATTTTTGCAGCAGCCGCATCGGCCCGAGATAGGAATCGCTTTTCGGAAAGCACGATGCGTAGATTTCAAGTGCTAGACCGTATTTTGTGCGTCCAAGTGGACGCACGTCGCTCTAGAAGGAAGCCTCGATGAGGACACGTCAGGCGATCGCCGGCAGCGCGCTATTCTTCATCGCAGCGCCCGGCATGGTCGCGGGATTGCTGCCCTGGCTGTTGACCGATCGCTATCGTCTGCCATGGTCGACCCAGCCCGGCTTGGTCCCGGTCGGCTGGGTCCTGATTGTGGTCGCAGCGGCCTTGCTGCTTCATGCCTTCGCCCGTTTTGCTTTCGAAGGCCTTGGCACGCCCGCCCCGGTTGCGCCGACCGAGCAACTGGTTGTCGGTGGTATCTACCGCCATGTCCGCAACCCGATGTATGTGGCGGTGCTGTCGATCATCCTTGGCCAGGCACTGCTGTTTTCGAGCTGGGCTCTCGTCGCCTATGCCACTATCGCCGCCATTGCCATGGTCTCGTTCGTGAAGTTCTACGAGGAACCGACGCTCGCCCGCCGCTATGGCGCCGGCTACGAGGCCTACCGCCGCGCCGTCCCAGGCTGGCTGCCCCGCCTGACCCCATGGCGCTGCCAGTAAGAGTTGATCGTCGGCGGTGCAAGGCGGAAGCGATTTTCTGAAGGTTAGAACGACCAGCTTCGGGCCTTGGCGATAATGAAATCGCGGAAGACGTGCAGTTTCGCCTGGTTCTTCATCGCATCGGGATAAGCGAAATAGGTGTCGAAGGACGGCACTTCGGTCTCCGGCAGCAATTGCACCAGCCCTGAGTCCTTGCTGACAACATAGTCGGGCAGCATGGCGATGCCGGCGCCACCCTGTACCGCGCGCTTTATCGACAATATGTCGTTGATCTGCAGCGTCGGCACCCTTTGCCCGCCTTCGAAATCGCCGATCGTTTCCAGCCAATTCAATTCCGACAAATGCGCCGGCACCGGCACGCCGAAGGTGACGATGCGATGGCTCTTCAACTCGGCGATCGACGCCGGCTTGCCATACTTGTTGACATAAGAAGGAGCGGCGTAGAGATGGAAATGCACGGTGAACAGGCGGCGCTGGATGAGATCAGGCTGCTGCGGCTGGCGCAGCCGGATCGCGCAGTCCGCCCGGCGCATGGTGAGGTCGAGTTCCTCGTTCGCCAGGATCAACTGCAGGCTGATCTCGGGATAGAGCTCGATGAATTCCTGCACGCGCTCGGTCAGCCAGCCGGCACCGAGCCCGACCGTGGTCGTCACCCTGAGCACGCCGGAGGGCCGATCCTTGGCCTCGGTCAGCCGCGACTTGATCGTCTCCAGCTTCATCAGCACGTCATGCGCCGTGCGGAACAGCATCTCACCCTGCTCGGTCAGCACCAGGCCGCGGGCATGGCGATTGAACAGCGGCACGCCGACGTCATGTTCGAGCGCGCTGACCTGCCGCGAGATCGCCGATTGCGACAGATGCAGTGTCTCGGCGGCATGGGTGAACGACCCAGCTTCCGCCGCAGCGTGAAACACGCGTAGCTTGTCCCAGTCCAACGCCATGATGCCCCTCGCTCTGTTTTTTTGGCGTTTGAATGAAAAATCAGGCTTTTGCGCGGCTTTTCTCGGCCGCTTCCTTACTCCGCCGCTTCGCGGTGAACTTCGATCCCGGCGAGGTACTTTTCCGCCTCGAGCGCGGCCATGCAGCCGAGCCCCGCCGCCGTCACTGCCTGGCGGTAGATGTCGTCGGTCACGTCGCCGGCGGCGAACACGCCCGGCACGTCGGTGCAGGTCGAATCCGGCGCCGTCCACAGATAGCCGTTCGGCTTCTGCTTTAGCTTGCCAGCGAACAGCTCAACCGCCGGCGCATGGCCGATCGCCACGAATACGCCGTCGACCGTCAGATGCATCTCCTGGCCGCTCACCAGATTGCGCAGCTTCAGTCCCTCCACCGACGGCGGCAGCGGCATCTTGCCGGACTGACCGGTGATCTCGTCAACGACGGTGTCCCAGATGACGCGGACATTGTCCTTCTTGAACAGCCGCTCGCTCAGGATGCGCTCAGCGCGGAAGTCGCTGCGCCGGTGGATGACCGTCACGCTCTTTGCCAGATTGGAAAGATAGAGCGCCTCCTCCACCGCCGAATTGCCGCCGCCGATCACGGCGACATCCTTGCCGCGATAGAAGAAGCCGTCGCAGGTGGCGCAGGCCGATACGCCGAAGCCCATGAAGGTCTGTTCGCTCGGGATACCCAGCCATTTCGCCTGCGCGCCGGTGGCGATGATCAGCGCGTCAGCCGTATAGGTGGTGCCGGAATCGCCCTTGGCGCGGAACGGCCGCACATTGAGGTCGACCTCAGTGATGATGTCGTTGATGACGTCGGTGCCGACATGCTCGGCCTGCTTCAGCATTTGTTCCATCAGCCACGGACCCTGGATCGGATCGGCGAAGCCCGGATAGTTTTCGACATCGGTGGTGATCATCAACTGACCGCCCTGCTGCAGGCCGGCGACGAGCATCGGCTTCAGCATGGCGCGGGCGGCGTAGATTGCCGCCGTATAGCCAGCGGGACCGGAGCCGATGATGAGAACAGGCGCGTGCTTGGTGGTCATGGACGGGCTTTCACAACAACCGGACGCGAATGAAGCGTCCGGCACAAGGATCGATATCGGCCCCTAATCTAGGTGTTGCAGGCGACGCCAGCAAGACGACCGCGCCGTCGTCCCCGGAAAGCTTCCGCACAAACAGACGATCCATGAACATCTTGCGCGGTGACTGTCCGAAAATCACCGACTGAAGGGATGGAATGGACACCGAAGTCGTTTAATTACAAGATCACGAAAGATTCTTGCGTGAAGCGCCGAAGGTGTCCATGCCGCTCAAAGCCGATCTCGACGCCATCGACTGGAAGATCCTGCGCGAGCTTCAGCACGACGGGCGCATGACCAATGTCGAGCTGTCCGGCCGCGTCGGCATTTCGGCGCCGCCATGCCTGCGCCGTGTCAGGCGGCTGGAAGAGACCGGCATCATCCGCGGCTATCGCGCCCTGCTCAATGCGCCGGCGCTCGGCCTGGATGTCGTCGCCTTCTGCCTCATCGGCCTGCATCACCAGGCCGATGCGGAGCTGAAAACCTTCGCCGAACGCACCCGCGGTTGGCCGATCGTGCGCGACGCCTGGATGGTTTCGGGCGAATCCGACTTTTTGCTGCATTGCGTGGCGAGCGACCTCGGCGCCTTTCAGACCTTCGTCATCGAGGAACTGGCCTCGGCGCCGAATGTCGACACGGTGCGCACTGCACTGACCATCCGGCGCGTCAAGGACGAAGGCCTGGTGGCTTTCAGCGAAATGAGAACCTAATCCCTGCCGAGTTCGGCGATGGTCTCGCAGAGTTTGCTGTGGTCGTTGCTGGTCGTCAGTTTGCGCGTCGCGAACATACCATCGCCAGAAGTCCGATTGGATCTGCCGTGCACCAGCCAGCCTTCGCATAGCCCGGCTCGCCGTCCGGCTTCCATATCATCAGCCTTGTCGCCGACGATGATCGATCGGCTGATATCCACGCCCAGCAGATCGCGGGCGCGCAGAAGCATGCCCGGATTGGGCTTGCGCATCGGATGGTCACCTACTGCGAGTTCACCCGTCCCGCTCGAATGGTATGCGCAGGCGAGTACCAGGTCGATCCGGCAATTCTGCGCTTCGAGAAGCGCTAGCAGCCAGGCATTGACTGCGCCGAAAACCGGCCAGCCGAAATAGCCGCGGGCAATGCCTGACTGGTTGGAGACTACGATCGCAGGAAGGCCGACGATGTTGGCCCTTCGGATCACCGGCAGCATCTCCGGCCGCAGCACTATGTCAGCCGGATCGCTGGGATAGCCGCTATCGACGTTGATGGTGCCGTCGCGGTCGAGGAACAGCGCCGGCGTGCCAGTTGGAAAGGCCGCAGTACCGATCCGTTCGACCCAGAGCCCCGGCTCTTCGAGCGGATACGGCTGCGAGGTCGTGACAGCGTCCCTGTCAGCCATCACAGAGGCGCGCTTCGACCATTTCGCACAGATGATGATAGAGACAAAGATGCCCCTGCTGGATGATCGGTGTCGAGGTCGAAGGCACGTTGAGCAGGATGTCGGAGAGCGGCTTGAGCTTGCCGCCGGTGTCGCCGGTCAGGCTGATCACCGTCATGTCCATCATGCGCGCCTGTTCGGCGGCGGCAAGGATGCTGGCCGAGTTGCCGCTGGTCGAGATGGCGAGCAGCACAGCACCCGCCGCGCCATGAGCCTCGACCTGGCGTGAAAACACCGTGTCGAAGCCGTAATCATTGCCCCAGGCGGTCAGTACCGCCGCATTGGCCGGCAGTGCGATGACGTTGTAGGCCTTGCGCTCCTTCAGGAAGCGGCCGACCAGTTCGCCGGCGATGTGGATGGCGTCGCTGGCCGAACCGCCATTGCCGCAGATCAGCAGCGCCTTGCCTTGCGAAAGCGCCGCGACGACGGCGGTCACCGCCCGCTCCATCTCGCTGGTGAGGTCGCGCTCGACCATCGCGGTGATCGCGGCCGCCGAGCGGACCAGGTATTCGTTCAGTTCGGACATGAAAACCTCAGTTTGTATTGCCGGCGCGCAACTTGCCGATGGTGCCGGTCGTGCTCTTGCCGACGACGAGATCGACCAGCACGACGCGGCCGCCCGCCTTCCGCACGATTTCGGCACCGACCACCTGATCGATCGTATAGTCGGCGCCCTTGACCAGTATGTCGGGCTTGAGCGCCTCGATCAGCGCGAGCGGCGTGTCCTCCTCGAAGACGACGACCGCGTCGACCGAGGCAAGCGCCGCAAGCACGCAGGCGCGGTCATGCTCGTCGTTGACCGGGCGTCCCGGCCCTTTCAGCCGGCGCACCGAGGCATCGCTGTTGAGGCCCAGAACCAGCCGGTCGCATTGGCTGCGTGCCGCGTGCAAAAGGCTGACATGGCCGGCGTGAAGGATATCGAAGCAGCCATTGGTGAAACCGACACTCAGGCCTTCGTCCTTCCACGTCGCCACCAGCCTTGCAGCGGCAGCGGCATCGAGGATTGCGTCCTTATGGGCAATCGGGCCGTGCGAGCGAAACAGCGCGCCGGTAAGCTCTTCGACCGTCAGCCGCGCGGTGCCGCGCTTTCCAACCACCACGCCACCCGCCGCGTTGGCAATGGCGGCGGCAATGACGCGGTCGGCGCCCGCAGCCAGAGCCAGCGCAAACGTCGCAATGACAGTATCACCGGCGCCTGAAACGTCGAACACTTCCCGCGCCTGCGTGGCGATGTGGCGGGCATCGTCCGAGCCGACGACGCTCATGCCCTTTTCGCTGCGCGTCGCGACCACGAAATCGAAGCCGTGTGCCGAGATCAGCTCACGTGCCGCGGCCACGATCTCGTCATCGCCAAACACCGCGCGTCCGACCGCTTCGCCGAGTTCCTTGCGATTGGGCGTGATCGCCGTCGCCCCGGCATAGCACGCATAATCGCGGCCCTTTGGGTCGACGAGCACCGGTTTTCCCGCCTGGCGGCAGATCGAGATCAGCTCGCCGGCGACGCCGTCGAGCAACATGCCCTTGCCGTAGTCGGACAGGATAACGATGTCGGCTTGCGCGAGCGCGGCGCGGAAATGCCGGACCAGCGTTGCTCGCTCGGCGTCGCCCAGCGGCTTGATTTCCTCTTCGTCGAAGCGCAGCACCTGCTGGTTGAGCGCGCTGAAGCGGCTTTTCGACGAGGTCATCCGGTTCGCGTCCTGCGCGAGGCCGCCAGTGTCGACGCCAAACTCGGCGAGAATGCGCATCAGATTGACGCCGGCCTGATCGGCGCCGATCACCGAGACCGGTATCGCGGCGGCCCCAAGCGAGACGATGTTGGCGACGACATTGCCGGCGCCGCCCATCGCCGACGTTTCGCCACGCCCGCGCAGCACCGGAATGGGCGCTTCAGGCGAAATCCGCTCGATGACGCCGTTGACGAAACGGTCGAGAATGAAGTCGCCGACCACCAGCACGGTGACGTTGCCGAATCGCGAGATGGCGCGGTGAAGGGGTTCGGGAGAAGGCAGGTATTGCTCGCTCATGTCATCCGCGACGTGCAATGAGAGCCGGTCCCCAAGCTGTGAAAGCGCTGGACTGGCGGGCTGGTCGTTCATGGCGAAGCCGATATACCGCAATTCGGTCCAGCGCAACGGCAGGCATCGAACGGACCACAGCCAACGCCGGTTGACGGATCAGCTTTTCTGCAAAGCCACATGAACGCCCAATCCGACGAGCACCGCACCGCCCGCACGCCGCATGAGGCGCTGCGCGTGGCTCGAGCGCCGCAGCCTGGTGACCAGCGCACCTGCCAGCACCACGCACATGACATCCGCCGAAGAGAACATCAGATTGACGATCGTCCCGAGGACGAGGAATTGGAGCCAGACGGGAAACGTCGCGGACGCGTCGATGAATTGTGGCAGGAACGCCATGAAGAAGATTGCAGTCTTGGGATTGAGCACCTCGACGGTGATACTCTCGAAAAAGGCGCGGCGGGCGGATTTCGGCTCAATACCTGAGATAACAGCATCGTCTTGCGCCCTGGCGCGAAACAGCGACACACCCAGCCAGATCAGATAGAGTGCGCCGGCCAGCTTGACCGCGATGTAGAGCGTCGGCACGGCGTGGAAAAGCACGGACAACCCGGCAGCGGCGGCGACGACGTGCACATAGCCGCCAAGATGGATACCCAACGCCGCCGTCAGGCCGGACCAGCGGCCCCGCGCCATGGTTTGCGCAGCAGCGTAAAGCATCGCCGGACCGGGGATGTAGGCAAAGATCGCCGTGGTGGCGAAAAAGGCGATAAGTAGTTCGGTCGACGGCATTATCCTTGCTCCTGTCGTGCCTCGCCGGTGGATCGCCGACTGAAGCGAAAGCTTTGCGGCGGCACTGTGGCGCTCACCCAACCGCCGGATTGCGACCTGCTTTATCGACAGCCCCGCAAGCCTCCCCTATAAGGGCCGGAATCGGCACGAGATACCAGAGGCTTTCATGATCATCGTCACGGGCGGCGCCGGCATGATCGGCTCCAACATTGTCGCCGCGCTCAATGCCGAAGGGATCAGCGACGTCGTCGTCGTCGACGACCTGACCGACGGCCACAAGATTGCCAATCTCGCCGACCTGCAGATCGCCGATTATCTCGACAAGGACGATTTCCTGCCGCGGATGGAGGCCGGGGACCTCGGCCGCATCGAGGCTGTCTTCCACCAGGGCGCCTGCTCGACGACCACCGAATGGAACGGCAAGTTCATGATGGAGGTGAACTACGCTTATTCGAAGCGGCTGCTGCATGCCTGCCTGGCACTGCGGGTACCTTTCCTCTACGCCTCCTCAGCCTCGGTCTATGGCGGCGGCGCCGAGTTTCGCGAGGAGCCGGAATGCGAACGCCCGCTCAATGTCTATGCCTATTCAAAGAAGCTGTTCGACGACTATGTTCGCCGCACCGTCTTCGATACCGATCATTCGCCGGTTGCGGGCCTGCGCTATTTCAACGTCTATGGACCGCGCGAGGCGCATAAGGGCGCCATGGCCTCGGTCGCCTTCCATCTGTTCAATCAGGTCGAGCAAGGCCAGAACCCGAAACTGTTCGGCGCCTATGACGGTTTCGGACCTGGCGAGCAGAGCCGCGATTTCATCCATGTCGGCGATGTCGCCGAGGTCAATCTGTGGCTATGGAAACGGGGCTCAAGCGGCATCTTCAACTGCGGCACCGGCCTTGCCCAGCCGTTCCGCGCCATAGCCGAAACGGTGATCGGCACGCTGGGCAAAGGCGAGATCGAGTTCATCGACTTCCCCGACCACCTGAAGGGAAGCTACCAGAGTTTTACGCAAGCTGATATGTCCCGGTTGCGCGCCGCCGGTTACAATGGTCAGTTTCGCACAGTGGAAACCGGCGTCAGAGACTATGTCGAATGGCTGAAAGCCCAACGATCCTCGTGATCGGCCCACGCTGGGTGGGCGACATGGTGATGGCGCAGTGCCTGTTCTCGGCGCTAAGAGAGCTTCACCCGAACGCCGCAATCGATGTGCTGGCCCCGGCATGGGCGGCGCCACTGGTCAAGCGCATGCCCGAAATACGCCAGCAGATCGATCTGCCGCTGAAATCCGGCGCGCTGGAATTCCGCATGCGAAGGCGCTTCGGCCGCCTGCTGCGCGGCCACTACGGCGTCGCCTATGTCATGCCTGGGAGCTGGAAGTCGGCGCTCGTCCCGTTCTTTGCCCGCATTCCGCGCCGCGTCGGCCATCTCAAGGAAATGCGCTACGGGCTGCTGACCGATATCGTTCCCTTGCCCGACCATTTGAAACGGCGCACGGCGCAGGCCTATTTCGGCCTCGCGCGGGGGGGCACGTTCCGCGCTCCCAAGCTCGCTGTCGATACAAAAAACCAGGCGGAATTGCTGGGCCGCTTCGGGCTGGAGGCGAAAAAATTCGTCGCGCTGATGCCCGGCGCCGAATTCGGCCCGGCCAAGCGCTGGCCGAGCGAACGCTATGCCGGCCTTGCCCGCGACATGATGGCCAAAGGTTTTGAGGTCGCGCTGTTCGGATCGAAGAACGACGCCGACGTAACGGCGGAAATCGCCACGCTTGCACCTGGCGTCGTCGATCTCGCCGGCCAGACGCGGCTGGAGGACGCCATCGACCTGATCGCCGCGGCCAGGCTTGCGGTGTCGAACGACAGTGGGCTGATGCATGTTGCCGCCGCAGTCGGCACGCCGATCGTTGCCGTCTACGGCTCGACCTCGCCGCAGAATACGCCGCCCCTCGCCGAGCAGCGCGAACTGGTCTGGCTCGGCCTGTCCTGTTCGCCCTGCCACCGGAAAATCTGCCCGCTCAACCATCTCAATTGCCTGAACACGCTCGAGGTGGCACAGGTCGCGGCAGCGGCGGAACGGCTGCTGGAAATGCCGGCCGCCGCATGAGGGTGCTTATCGTCAAGACATCCTCGATGGGTGACGTCATCCACACCTTTCCGGCCGTCGAGGATGCGCGCCGCAACCGGCCGGATGTGTCGCTCGACTGGTGTGTGGAAGAGGCTTTTGCCGGCATCGTGGCGCTGCATCCGGCGATCGCAACCATCCACACAGTGGCAATCCGGCGCTGGCGCACAAGCCCACTCGGCCGCGGCACATGGCGCGAGGCAGCGGGATTGCGCCGCGCCTTGCGGGATTGCCGCTACGATCTCGTCGTCGACGCGCAAGGATTGCTGAAGTCGGCCCTGGTGGCGAAACAGGCCGCGGCGCCGATCGTCGGCTTCGACCGGTCGAGCGCTCGCGAGCCTTCGGCGACTTTGTTCTACGACCGCCGCTACGCTGTGCCGCGCGATCTGCACGCCATAGAACGCACAAGGCGGCTGTTCGGGCTGGCGCTCGGCTATGAACCGGATTTTTCCGGGCTCGAGTCCGGCATCATGCCGCCGGCCGGCGGTTCGAACTTTGTCGGGGGAAAAACCGCCTTCCTGCTGCATGGCACCAGCCGCGAGGACAAGAAATGGCCGGTCGGCGACTGGATCGAAACTGCCCGGCTTCTCGTGGGAAGAGGAATGACGCCGGTCACCACCTGGTCTAACGACAGGGAAAAGGCGATTGCCGAGGCGATCGCCCAAGCCGTTCCGCAGACCGTGCTGGTGCCGAAATCACCGCTTGCCGAGATCGCCGCGATCATCGGCCGATCGGTGCTGGTCATCGGCGCGGACACCGGTCTCACCCACCTCGCCAGTGCCTTCGGCCTGCCGACGGTCGCGGTGTTTCTGGCGACAGAACCCGGCCTGACCGGCCCGCGCGGGCCGTTCTCGTCAACGCTGCTGGCCGCGCCCGGCGGCCGTGTCGTGCCTGCGGAAGTGGTGGCGGAGGCGGAGAGGCTTATGGAGCGCCAAGCGCACGATCTGGCAACCGGAAGGCATTGATTTATTGAATCAATCCAAATGGAAAGGTCGGCGCCGCCCCTCATCCGCCTGCCGGCACCTTCTCCCCGTATAGTGACGGGGAGAAGGGGGCTGGACGCGAACTCGGCGCCTGTCCTGCAACGCTGATAATTGGCGAAACCGTCGGTCACGGCGTCCTTCTCCCCGTCACTATACGGGGAGAAGTGCCCGGCAGGGCGATGAGCGGCAGCGCAAACCTCGGGCTAAAACAGTGCGATTCAGGAACAAATCCTGCCCGCTCTACCCCTAGATGAACTGCACCTGGACGATCTCATAGCCCCGCGCACCGCCTGGCGCGTTGACCTCGATCGCATCGCCGACTTCCTTGCCGATCAGCGCCCGCGCGATCGGCGAGGAGATCGAGATGCGGCCGGACTTCACATCCGCTTCCTGGTCGCCGACGATCTGGTAGGTCTTCTTCTCTTCCGTGTCCTCGTCGACCAGCACCACGGTCGCACCGAACTTGACCTTTTCGCCGCTGAGCTTGGTGATGTCGATCACCTCGGCACGGGCGATGAAGTCCTCGAGCTCGTTGACGCGACCCTCATTGAGGCTTTGCGCCTCTTTCGCCGCGTGGTACTCGGCATTTTCGGAAAGATCGCCATGCGAGCGTGCTTCGGAGATCGCTTCGATGATGCGCGGCCGCTCTTCCTGCTGGCGCCAGCGCAGTTCTTCCTTCAATGACGCGAACCCCTCGCCTGTCATCGGGACCTTGTTCATGATGCCTGACCTTTCCTGCCGCCGCCCCCGCATTCCGGGAGCGACCTTGTCGATGGGTACAAAAAGAAAAACGGTCCGGCAGCCTCGGGCTAACGGAACCGTCTCACCGCAATTTCCCCCAATATAGCAATCTTCGTGGGTTTTTCACGCCAAAAAATCGGTTTTGAAAAATTCACCCGCCATTTTTTTGAAATGCCGTCACGGCAGCACGGCTGGCCGGGCGAGCGGTAAAAAAAACCGGCTGCGATTGCTCACAGCCGGAGTGAGAAGCGTTTTGGGCTTCGAATCAGCTCTTCATGAAACGGTCTATCTGCTCAGACAGCATGCCGTATTCACGAGATCCCTTGCCGGTGCGCTTCTCGATCTCGCGGAGCTGTTCCTGGGCGCCGGCGAGATCGCCGATCTGCAGATGCGCCTCGCCGAGATATTCACGTACCAGCGTATAGTTCGGATCGATGCGCAGCGCTTCCTCGTAATAGCCGAGACCGACGGTGACGCGTCCGGAATGGCGGTGCGAATAGCCGAGGTAGTTGAGGATGCGAGGGTCTTTCTTGTCCGCAGCCAGGCTGAGCACGGCGATCGCCTCGTCATAACGTCCGGCCATCGCCAGCGCGCGGCCGGCTTCATAGATGTTGTCGTCGTCCAGCATGCCTTGCTTGGGCGCAACGCATTTCTTCAGCTTCTTGTCCCAGACCATGCCTTTCTTGCACTGTGTCGTCTGGCCGCCACCACCACCGCCTCCACCTTCACCGGCCGAAAACACCGGAACGGCAAATAGCGGCAGGGCGGCAACCGCCAGAACCTGGATCAGCAATCGTCTGCGCATCGAACCCTCCTTGAAGAATGACAATGCAAGACTAACGCCGGGCAAAAGCCGTTTCATCCCGGAAAAAAGTCATGGCCATTGAAAGCTTTTTGAACGGTCCGCGCCAGTCGGAAAATAGAAGTGCCGAACATGACGTGACGAGCGCTGCAAATTCGCTATCATCCAGCAAACGGCAACGGAGTATGCGGAGAAAGCCAGTGCAGCGGCGCCTTGAAAAGGAATGGGAGCTTTCGATCGGTCCCGACACCGTGCGCCTGTTCATCCTCAAGGCGAAGGCGCTGAGCGCCGCCGTCAACGAAGACTATGCCGATGGCGCCGAGCACGAGGTCGAACTCGACGGCGAGGCGCATGACAATCATCATCATGACGGTCTCGTCGAGGAAAGTTCCGAAAACCTCACCGAAGAAGAATTGCGCGAACTGATCAACGACCTCAATGTCGACGAGGCGGCCGAACTGGTCGCCCTGGCCTGGGTTGGACGCGGCGACTATGACGCTTCGGAATGGGCCGACGCGCTGGCGGCCGCGCGCGAGCGCGCCAACAAGCGCACGGCGAAATATCTGCTCGGCATGCCGCTCTTGGCCGACTGGCTGGAGGAAGGGCTGGAAGCGATCGGTGCGTAACACCGCGGTTACCGTTCGTGATCGGCCAAAACCCTCGTTCAGGCAACTTCCGCATTCGCTCACCGTTAACGGCGAATGGCGGCGCTGACCCCTCCCACATTGATCAGATTGGCCACATTGATCAGATTGGCCGGATTGAACAGATTGGCCGGATTGAACAGATTGGCGCTACCTTTGGCGGCGGCGATGCTGTCCGCAGGATCGGCCCTGGCCCAAGCTCCGGAATTGCCTGAAACCGTGCCTGTCCCGGAGCTCAATCGGTTGCAATCAGCACAAGAAGCCGCGCCTGCCGACGTGCCGATCCCCGAACCGCGCCCTGCGGATGGGCCAAAGCCTGATCAACCTGCGACCGACAAAATGGACCAGCAGACGTCGGACCAGCATAAGGAAGCCCGGCCGGAGCCGCCGGCAATCGCTCCAACGCCGAGCGAAAAGCCCGCCGAGGCCGAACGACCGGCCGCCACCACGAAACCACCGGAGAAGCCGGCGCAAGCGCAGGAGAAAGAAATCCCTCCCGACCCGCGCTCGGCCTCTGTGCCGCAGGAAAATATGCCGGACGAGGAACTTGCTTGCCGGAGGCGGCTGAAGTCGATGGGTGTCGACTTCGAGGAACGCAAGGCCGAGCACGATGCGGCGGTCGGCTGCTCTATCCCCTATCCGATCGCGCTGAAGACGCTGGGCAAGTCATTGGATATCCACCCCGAAACCGAGCTGAACTGCCAGATGGCCGAGGCCGCCGCGCGCTTCGCTGCCAATACCATCCAGCCGGCGGCCAAGGCCGAACTCGGCGCCAATCTCAAGTCGGTCGGCCAGGCATCCGCCTATGTCTGCCGGCCGCGCCACGGCGGAGGGAAACTGTCCGAGCACGCTTTCGGCAATGCGCTCGATATCGCGAGCTTCACCTTGTCGAACGGGAGAAGGATCGACGTCGGCCCAGTGCCACCGGAAAAGGACGCGAAATTCCTGAATGCGGTGCGCAAGGCAGCCTGCGGACCGTTTAAGACCGTGCTCGGCCCGGGCAGCGATACGGATCATTCGCAGCATCTCCATCTCGATCTTGCACCGCGCCGCAACGGCGGCACCTTCTGCCAGTGACGACCGACATGCGCGCCGCAATTTGGCCGCAGCCGTAAACGCGGCCGCTGATTTTTCCTTTACTCTTGGCGGTTAAGCTCTGTCTCATCTGATCATGAGCCCGAAAAGTGGGATCCGGTTTTCGGAGAAAGATCATGATCAAACAACGAGACAGAGCCTGATCGGGACCAGGCTCGGGGACAGGGATCTTGTCGATGGCCGGGATATTTCGCGCCGCGCTTGTCGCCGTGCGGCAAACCAGACGCGCGCGCATGATTCCCGGCGCGCTTGCCATCGCAGCGATCTCGGCATGCACCACCGGCAGCGTACTTTCGCTGGAACCGGCCGTCGATGTCGGAAGCCAGACATCAGCCGTTCCGAACTACGCGGGCATGCAGCGCCTCGTCCCCTCCAACCCATACATGACCGCCGCCTATCCGCGCATGGACGAGCCGATGGCGCCAACCGAACAGATGCCGGCCAGCGAGGTCGACTGCCGCAAGGAATTGAAGCGCCTGGGCGTCGTCTACACCGACCTTGCGCCGATCCGCGAAGGCCAGTGCGGCATCGACTATCCAGTCAAGGTCTCGGCTATCGGCAGCATCGGGATGAAGCCGGCCGCGACACTGACCTGCGACATGGCCGCCACCTTCGCCGGCTGGACCAGGAATGAACTCGTGCCCTCCGCCCGCTGGCGTTATTTCTCCGGCGTCAAGACCATTCGCCAGGGCTCGAGCTATTCCTGCCGCAGGATCGCCGGCGAAGGCGTGCTGTCGGAGCACGGCAAGGGCAACGCCCTCGACGTCATGAGCATCGAGCTCGGCAATGGCAAAGATATCGACGTGCGCAAGCCCGGCCTATTCGCCTTCCGCACGCGCGGCTTCCTCAACACTGTGCGCGCCGACGGCTGTGAGTATTTCACCACTGTGCTCGGCCCCGGCTACAATTACGATCACCGCAACCATTTCCATTTCGACATCAAGAACCGCAAGAACGGCTACCGCGCCTGCCGCTGAGCCCAAGCGATGCCCACTGCCCAAGTTCTGCGCCGCCGCGTAGAATGACGCCGCATAAGGTGATGCCGTATCGCCTGGGTGGTATCTCGTGAGCCGACGAAGCCTTCGACGACGCGCAACGATCTGGCTGGTGGCGTTCTGTGCCGGCTATCTCGTGCTCGCCTATTTCGCCGCACCGGAATTCTGGACCCTGCGGGACCGCAACTTCCGAACGCAGCGCTTCGAGATGGTGACGCACACGCCGCAGGGCATTGCGGGCGATCCGATCAATGTCGGCCTCGTCGGTACCAAAAAAGAGCTGGTCCACGCCTTCGCCGTCGCCGGATGGGACACGGCCGACGCCCTCACGCTGAAGACCGCGATCGAGATCGGCGAAAGCGTGCTGTTCGATCGGCCCTATCCCGACGCGCCGGTCAGCCGGTTGTTATTTGAAGGCCGTGCACAGGATCTCGCCTTCGAGAAGCCGGTCGGCGACAGTGCCGACCGGCGTCATCACGTCCGCTTCTGGCAGACAGATGCGACCGGAGACGATGGCCGGCCGCTCTGGCTGGGTGCGGCAAGTTTCGATCGCGGCGTCGGCCTCAGCCACGACACCGGCGCGATCACCCACCATATCGGTCCCGACATCGACGCCGAGCGCGACTTCCTGATCCGCGACCTTTCTGCCGCAGGCATGCTGATCTCGACCAGCGAGATATCAGGCATCGGTGCGACAAAGACCGGGCGCAATGGCGGCGGTGATCCCTATTTCACCGACGGCAAGGCGGTAGTGGGCGTGCTGCTGCAGTTGCCGTAGGCGCAAGACGAGCCGCTGGCCTCCGGCTCATCGTCGCCCTGATCGAACATTTTTCGTCGCCACCATGGGATGCCGTGTGAGATGGTTGCGCCCGCCGCCATGAAAAATGACGTCCATCTATTTTCGAAGACCTCACCGCAATGCTATTGACCCCTCATGCTCTACGCTGAAATCGCTATCGTGGTCGTCCTCATCTGCGTGAACGGCCTTCTGGCAATGTCCGAGCTTGCCATCGTCTCGTCACGGCCTGCCCGCCTCATGGCGATGATCGACCGCAACGTGACGGGTGCCGGACGCGCCTTGGCACTCGGCTCCAATCCAGGCAAATTCCTGTCGTCCGTGCAGATCGGCATCACCCTGGTCGGTGTTTTGTCAGGCGCCTTTTCCGGCGCCACGCTCGGTGAGCGGCTGTCCGTGTTCCTGGCATCGACCGGCGTCCGCGAAAGCCTTGCCGACCCGATCGGCGTCGGCATCGTCGTCGCCCTCATCACCTACTTCTCGCTCATCATCGGCGAACTGGTGCCCAAGCAGATCGCGTTGCGCGATCCCGAACGCGTCGCCGCCAGGGTTGCTCCGGCGATGACCATGCTTGCCACCGTCTCGGCGCCGCTGGTCTTCCTGCTCGACATTTCCGGCCGCGCTATGCTCTGGCTGCTTGGCCAACGCGGTGAAAGCGAGGAGAAGGTCACCGACGAGGAGATCAAGATGCTGGTCGCCGAGGCCGAGCATCACGGCACCATCGAATCCGACGAGCGGCGCATGATCGCCGGCGTTATGCGGCTCGGCGACCGCGCCGTCCGCGCGGTGATGACGCCGCGCACCGAGGTCGACTGGATCAACCTGCAGTCCGATGACGTGGCGACCCGCAAGCTCTTGATGGAGACCCAGCATTCGCGCCTGCCAGCCGGCGATGGCAGTGTCGACGCCATGATCGGCGTCGTCCAGACCCGCGACGTGCTGGCCGCGATGCTTGGCGGTCGCGCACTCGACCCGCGCCGGCACGTGCGCACCGCTCCCATCGTCCATGACCAGGCCGACGCGCTGGATGTCCTTTCGACACTCAAGGAATCCAACGTGCCGATGGCGCTGGTCCATGACGAATACGGCCATTTCGAAGGCATTGTCACCCCGGCGGACATACTGGAAGCCATCACCGGCGTCTTCCGGGCGGACCTCGACGCCGGCGACGAGGAAAACGCCGTCAAGCGCGAGGACGGCTCATGGCTGCTCGCCGGCTACATGCAGGCCGACGAGATGGCGGACGTTCTCGGCATCGACCTGCCCGAGAACCGCGACTACGAGACTGTCGCCGGTTACGTGCTGTCGCACCTGCACCATCTGCCGACGACCGGCGAATGCGTGGATGCGCAGGGCTGGCGCTTCGAGGTCGTCGACCTCGACGGCCGCCGCATCGACAAGCTCATCGCCACGCGCCTGCCCGGCGGCCATCGCGAAATCGTGCGCTAACAATCAACACGATGTATGGGCCTGTTCGCAAGCAGGAATGAGCCTGTTCCGGTTAGGGTGTCCTAATGGTGGTGCCCGTCTTGCTCCGGCAAGGATATCCCGAAAACCCGCACCAAATCGGCGACCTGTTCCGGCGACAGGTAGCGGGGATTGAGGCCGCGCAACAGCAGATAGAGCTTTGCGGTTTCTTCCAGCTCCTCGGTAGCGAATACGGCGGCCTCGAGCGTTTCGCCCGCGACCACGGGACCGTGGTTTGCCAGCAGCACTGAGGAGTAGCGCCCGGCGAGGCCCTTGATCGCAGCGACAACCGCCGGGTCGCCTGGGCGATGATAGGACACCAGCGCGGTTTGTCCGGCGCGCATCAGGTAGTAGGGCGTCATCGGCGGCAGCACCGCCTTGGGATCTATTTCCGGCAGCATGGAAAGGGCGACTGCGTGGGTCGAGTGCAGGTGCACGATGGCGCGCGCCTCTGCCCTCGTCTGATAGAGCGCAGTATGCAATGGAATTTCCTTGGTCGGCGCATCGCCAGAGGTCAGCCGGCCTTGCGCATCGAGGCGGGAAATTCGGGCAGGATCCAGGAATCCTAGCGAGGCATTCGTGGGTGTGACCAGCCAGCCGCCATCATCGAGCCGCAGGCTGATATTGCCTGACGATCCCGGCGTCAGCCCGCGCTCGAACAACGAACGTCCGAAGCGGCAGATATCGTCCCTCAGCTTGGTTTCAGTCACGTCGTCGCCCCTTCAATCAGCTCGAACCCGATATCGACCACTGCGGATGGCCCATCGGAGCAGACGAGCCGTGCTCCGATCTCACCGACGGTCACTCGCGGCGTCAGGATGGTCGAAAGTGGCTGCGGCGCACTTCTGGCTACATCGAGACCGTTGTAGCCGAAGATCGCCAGCCGGTCCGGTATCGTGATGCCGTGGGCGAGACAGTGGAAATAGCCGCCGATCGCCATGTCGTCGTTGGAGAAGTAAACCGCATCCAGATCGGGACAACGCTCCAGCAATCGAGCCAGCCCGTCGCGCCCGGCTTCGATCGAAGATGCGGCACGAATGATTTCTTCTCCGATGATGCTCAGCCCGGCTTCGCCCAGGGCCGCGCGAAACGCTGCGAAACGCTTGGCCGCGCGGAGGTCCAGGCTGAGGTCGTGGCCGACGTAGCCGATGCAGCGATAGCCGCGCGACATCAAATGCTGAGCGCTCACCCGGCCTGCCTTGCGGTTGGAAAAGCCCACGACGATGTCGATGCCCTCGCCATCGGTATCGAGCAATTCGGCCACTCTGATGCGGGCGTTCCGCAGCATCGCTCCGGTGCGCTCGGTGTGCTCGAGCCCCGCTACCATCATCCCGGCTGGGCGCCAGCTGAGGAGTGACTCGATGACGCTCTCCTCTCGCTCCGGATCGTAGTCGGTCACCGCGACGACAGGTTGGAAGCCGGCGCCGACCAGTACCGTATTGGCGCCGCGCAGCACATCCGGAAAGACGATGTTGCTTAGCGAGGGAATGACGACACCGACGAGCTTGGACCCCATGGAGGCCAGGGTTCCCGCGATCCGGTTTGGCACATAGCCGAGGCTCCGCGCGGCAGTGAGTACGCTCTCGCGTGTCTTGGTCGAGAAGGAACCATGCCCTCGCAACACGCGCGAGGCGGTGCTTTCGCCGACGCCAGCCGCGCGCGCGACGTCAGTGAGGGTTATCATCGCGCCGGTTTGCGTACCGTCTTCTGCTTCGCTCTGCATTCCGGTTTCTCGGCTCGATGCGTCGGTACGACTCCAATTCCTGACGCTTCTTTTGTCACATTCCAGCGCCGCACTCAACAGAATTTGGCAGCGCTGCCACTTTTCGTTTGGCAGCGCTGCCATTCTGGGCTATGCAAGCGCTGCCAAAATTCAGCCAGGGGCGTGAGACCTGAGGGACCACCGCTACGTTATGGGAGGAAACAGATGACGATACTGACCCCGACGCTTCCGGCTGAGGCCGGAGCAGAAGACGGCATCAAAAGGATTGCCTACAGCAAAGTTTTCTGGCGCATCGTGCCGTTTCTGATGCTGTGTTATGTCGTTGCGTATCTCGATCGCGTCAACGTGGGCTTTGCCAAGCTGCAGATGTCGGCCGATCTTGCCTTCAGTGAAACCGTCTACGGCCTTGGCGCCGGCATCTTCTTCATCGGCTATTTCCTGTTCGAGATCCCGAGCAACGTCATCCTGCACAAAGTAGGGGCACGCGTCTGGATCGCCCGCATAATGATCACCTGGGGCCTGATTTCGGCCGGTTTCATGTTCACTGCATCTGCCCCGATGTTCTACCTGCTGCGCTTCCTGCTCGGTGTCGCCGAGGCTGGTTTCTACCCCGGTATCATCCTCTTCCTCACCTACTGGTATCCCTCGCATCGGCGCGCCAAGATCATCGCGATATTCATGTCCGCGATCCCCATCTCGGGGATTTTCGGTAATCCGCTTTCTGGCTGGATCATGGATTCGTTCCATGGCAGCAACGGCCTTGCTGGCTGGCAGTGGATGTTCCTGATCGAAGCGGGTCCAGCAATCCTGCTCGGCATCGCAGTCTTTTTCTTCCTTGACAACGGCATCCGTCACGCCAAGTGGCTGAGTGAAGCGGAGAAGCAGGCAATCGAGCGAGAGATCGCCCAGGAAGAGCACGGCAAGGAACGCTCACACTCCGTCGCCGGCATTTTCCGCGATCCCCGGATCTGGCTGATGTGTCTGATCTATTTCTGCTTCGTAATGGGCCAGTACGGATTGACGTTCTGGATGCCCACGCTGGTCAAGGCGACGGGCGTCGCCGGCAACCTCAACATCGGACTGATCAGCGCAATCCCGTTTATCTGCGCTGTGATCGCCATGAACTTTTTTGGGCGCAGCGCCGACAGATATCGCGAGCGCCGCTGGCACCTGGTGGTTCCCGCTCTCTTTGGAGCAGTCGGCTTTGTGGTTGCAGCTACCTCGCCCGATCCCACCATCGCGATTGCCTTTCTGTCGCTGGCCGCAGCGGGTGCGATCACTTGTGCGCCGCTGTTCTGGTCACTGCCCACAGCGTTCCTCGGCGGAACTGGTGCTGCGGCTGGTATTGCGCTCATCAATTCGGTCGGAAATCTCGCCGGCTTCGTCAGCCCCTATCTCGTTGGCTATCTCAAGGATCTGACAGGAACGACCCAGGTCGGCATGTACGCGCTGGCCGCAATTCTAGTGGTCGGCGCGATCCTGGTTCTGACGGTCCCACCCAAACTGGTCAACCGCTAGCAGAACCGCCTCATGCAGGGAGTTTCCATTATGACCACCACCGACAAGCAGAAGGATATCCCAGCTGCAGCCGCACTACGGGTCGCGGTTATTGGCCTCGGTTCGATGGGATTTGGGATGGCGGCATCGCTTCGCCGCGCCGGGTTCGAGGTGACGGGCTTCGACGTCAACGAGCAGATGGTGGCGCGCCTTGTCGCTAACGGCGGGCGGGGGGCACAAACCCCCGCCCAGGCCGCCCAGGCCGCGGACGTCGTGGTTTCTGTCGTCGTCAACGCGGCGCAGACCGAAGCGATCCTCTTTGGTGCGGATGGAGTGGCCGAAACCCTGCCAGATGGCGCGGTGTTCGTCTCCTCAGCCACCATGGATCCTGACGTTGCACGCAATCTGGCCGCCCGGCTGGAAACCACCGGACGGCTCTATCTCGACGCGCCAATCAGTGGCGGGTCGGTCCGCGCGGCGGAAGGCGCCCTCACCATTCTGGCCTCCGGCAGCGCCGCCGCCTTTGCCAGGGCGCGGCCCGCACTCGACGCGATGGCAACCAAGCTTTATGAACTTGGGGATGAACCGGGCGTCGGCGCGGCATTCAAGATGATAAACCAGTTGCTCGCCGGTGTGCATATCGCGGCAGCGAGCGAAGCCATCGCCTTGGCCGCACGGCAAGGGCTCGATATTCGCAAGGTCTACGAGGTCATCACCGCCTCGGCCGGCAATTCATGGATGTTCGAGAACCGGATTCCGCACGTGCTCGACGGCGACTATGCCCCACGCAGCGCCGTCGACATTTTCGTCAAGGATCTCGGTATCATCCAGGATATGGCGCGCAGCGCCAAGTTCCCCGTGCCGGTCGCGGCCGCAGCGCTGCAGATGTTCCTGATGACCTCGGCGGCCGGGATGGGGCGCGATGACGATGCCTCGGTCGCCCGACTCTACGCAAAGATCACGGGCACCGACTTGCCCGGCGAACCGCAAACCTGACCAGGACCGGACCCAGCCATGCCCCGCTTCGCCGCCAATCTCACCATGATGTTCAACGAATGGCCGTTCCTCGACCGGTTCGCTGCCGCCGCCGCTGCCGGCTTTGAAGCGGTCGAGTTCCTTTTCCCTTACGAGCATAGACCCGATGCGATCGCGGGACGCCTCGCAAAGAACGGTCTTAGCCAGGTCCTGTTCAACCTGCCGCCCGGTAACTGGGCTGCCGGTGAGCGTGGACTGGCCTCCCTGGCAGAACGGTTCGACGAGCTTCAGGTCGGCGTTGAAACAGCGCTCTCCTACGCAGAGGCGACCGGCGTCAAGCGCCTCCATCTCATGTCGGGGATTGCCTCTCGCGACGACAAGGAAGCCGTCGAGGCCTACCGGAAGGCCATCGTCTGGACGGCCGGGAAACTTGCCGACCGAGGCATCGATCTCTTGATCGAGCCGATCAACGGCCGTGACATGCCGGGTTACTTCCTCAACGACTTCGGCTTCGCCGAAGCTCTCGTCCGCGACCTGGCGCTACCCAATCTCAAGCTGCAATTCGACATCTACCATCGTCAGATCATGCATGGTGACGTCACCATGGCGCTTCGCCGGCTGATGCCGCTCATTGGTCACATCCAGATCGCCAGCGTGCCTTCGCGGCATGAACCGGCGACCGGGGAACTCGATGATCACTTCATTTTCGACGAGCTGGACCGGCTAGGATATGCCGGCTTTGTCGGCTGCGAATACCGGCCGAGGAGCAAGACGCTCGACGGGCTCAGCTGGCTCGCTCCCTATACCGGCGAGCGCCAGCGCCCAATTTCCGGTGCCAAACGCGGAGTTCTACCATGACGCTCTCGCTCGGCTGCATCGCGGACGATTACACCGGTGCCTCGGACCTGGCGAACACGCTGGCCAAAGAGGGTCTGCGTACGATCCAGACCATCGGAATTCCCACGGACGACCTGGCTTTGCCCGAAGTCGATGCGATCGTCGTTTCGCTGAAAATCCGGTCGATCGCCGCATCTGAGGCGGTCGAACGTGCCCGTGCCTCTGATCGCTGGCTGCGCGAGCGCGGCGCCAATCATGTCATGTACAAAATCTGTTCCACCTTCGATTCCACCGACTCGGGCAATATCGGCCAGGTGCTCGATTCCCTGCGCGCCGATGCCGGTGAAGCAACGGTGCTGGTGACGCCGGCCTTTCCGCAGACCGGTCGCACCGTCTATCAGGGCAATCTGTTCGTCGGTGCGGCGCCGCTCAATGAAAGCCCGCTGAGGGATCATCCGCTCAACCCCATGCACGATGCCAACCTGGTCCGCGTTCTAGCTCGGCAGAGTGCTGCGTCGGTTGGACTCGTCAATCTCGCAATCGTTGCGCGCGGCGCCGAGGCGATCGTCGAGCGGCTGGCACAGCTGGCATCCGATGGGAACGGAGCGGCCATCACCGATGCCGTGTTCGAGAGCGACCTCGAAGCAATTGGTGCGGCTGCGCTTCGTCAGCGGTTGTCGATCGGAGCCTCGGGCTTGGGATTGGGTCTTGCCCGCGGCCTGATCGCGGCGGGCACCGTACGTCGCCACGAGCGGACTGCTGTTTACGGCAAGCCGGTCGCGGGACCAGCAGCTGTTCTTGCCGGAAGCTGTTCACAGGCGACTTTGGAACAGATCGCCAAAGCCGAGCAGACAATGCCCGTCCTGCGGCTCGATCCGGAAAAGCTTATGAATGGGCGGGAGGAGGCACAGCTTGCCCTCGATTGGGCGGCCGAGCGGATGGCCCGAACTCCCGTCATCATCGCCAGCAGCTCGAATCCGGATGATGTATCTAGGCTGCAAACCCGCTACGGACGCGATGCGGTCGGCCAAGTCATTGAGCAGTCCCTTGCGGCGATTGCCGAAGGCCTGGTGGAACGGGGCGTGCGCCGCCTTATCGTCGCGGGCGGAGAGACATCCGGCGCGGTGGTCGACCGGCTTGCCATTCCCGCATTTGGCCTCGGGCAGGAAATCGTTGCGGGCGTGCCCGTCTTGCACAGTATCGGAGGTCGTCACGGCGACATGGTGTTGGCTCTTAAATCGGGAAATTTCGGCGGCGAAAGCTTCTTCGCGGACGCTTTGGCCATCATGGCATAAGCGCCGTGGCGGCTCTGGGGCCGTTTCCAGACAGTCAGGTTTCGGATGCGGCTCAGGGATAGCTGCCGTTCATCCAGGAGGCGCTGGCGCAAATATCCTGACGCGTCGTCGGAATGTCGTCACGATCGCGATAGGCGCTCTTAAATGTAAGGAGGGCGGGCCTGCCTGCTGGAAATGAGACAGGCCACCGGTCGCTCAACCCGTTTTAGAGCGAACCATCCGCCAGCAACTCGGGGGTGAGTTTCAGCGTCGAGAGGAGGGCGGCCTTGTAGCCCTGGTCGCTGTCGAACTGCGCCTGCTCGGTCTGCTCCTCGGGGCCGTTCGGCTCTTTGCCGCGCAGGCCGATGTAGCAGTAGAACCGAAGTTGCAGTTCGTCGGCATCATCCTCGAACAGTTCGTTGCGTGGCATCTTCGATCCGGACAATACCGGCTCCGTAAACTTCGCCCTGAAATGCCGTTATCGCGAGATAACCAGAACGAGCTACAAGGGGTCGCCGACAATCCTGTTCGAACGCGAACGGACAACCGCCTAACTTGCGGCTGTCGAAACCGGTGCGCTTACCGCCGCGGGGGCATAGACCATGGTAGACTCGCCGCGCCCCTTTACGGTGATCTCGCGCAGCGGGCTCAGCGGAATCCTGTCTGACACCAGTTCGGCGGTCGCCCGGCCGATCACCAGCGGAACGCCGAGATCCTTCGAGGCGCCCTCCAGCCGCGATGCCAGATTGACCGCGTCGCCGAGCGCCGAATAGTCGAAGCGCTGCTCCGATCCGACATTGCCGACGACGCATTGCCCGGTGTTGACGCCGATGCCGATGCGCAGCGCAATCGGCGTTTCGCCGCGCGTTTCGGCCTCCGCCTGCAATTGCGCGTTCAGCCGATCTAGCGCGGCGAGCATTTCGAGGCTGGCCTCCACCGCATGGATGGCGTGGTCTGGATCGTCCAGCGGCGCGTTCCAGAATGCCATCAGGCAGTCGCCGATATATTTGTCGATGGTGCCGCCATGCGCCATCACGACGTCGGAAAGCGGCGTCAGCAGCCGGTTGATCAGCGTTGTCAGCCGCTCGGGATCGCCCTTCATCGCCTCCGCGATGGTGGTGAAGCCGCGAATGTCGCAAAAGAGAATGGTCAGCGTGCGGATTTCGCCGCCAAGGCGAAGCTGCGTCGGGTCGCGCGCCAGGCGTTCCACCAGGGCCGGCGACAGATATTGCGAGAAGGCGCGCGTTATGCCGCGCCTAAGCTTCCGCTCCGCCGCGAAATCGCGCGCCGCCTGCGCGCTTGCGACAAGAGTAAAGGCAAGCGCTGGCGCCAGCGGCGCGACGAAGACACGGCCGTAGCGCAGCGCCATATAGCTGCCGGCGAGGAGCGCCAGCACGGCAACCACAGCGCCGGCCAGGGTCTTCCATCCGGTCGACTTCCAGACGGCAAGAACGCCAATGCCCGCGCCAAGCAGGATCGAGAGAATTGCCGCCCATGCCGGGGGGCGCGCGATGAACAGCTGATGCGCCAGATTGTCGAAGACCGTCGCCTGGATCTCGACGCCGGAAACGAGCCTGCCGGTGCGGATGGTGAACGGCGAGGCGTGGACGTCGGCGCCGCCTTGCGACAGCGTCGGCGCGTTCTGCAGGCTGAGCCCGACCATGACGATGCGGCCGCGGAAAAAATTCTCCGGCAGGAAACTGTCGGGATCGAGCGCCTGATAGTAGGAGACGGTCGGATATGTGCGAGACGGGCCGAAGGCCTGCAGCAGCGCGTTTCGCGGTACAGTGGCCGGCCGGCCGGCGGCGTTCAGAAGCTCTGCCGCAAAGCCGTCGCCATAGCCCGGCACGCGCCGCAGGATGCCGTCGCCGTCGGGCGCGATTGAGGCGATGCCGGTTGCGGCGCCCGTCGCGGTGAAAATGGCCAGCGGCTCGACCCGGACATGCTGGGCGGCCTGCTCGGTCTCGATGAATGTCTCGTCACCGGCCAGAACCACGTCCGGGCCAAGGCTCTTGACCAACGCTTCGTCCGCGGCCGGCGTCGACGGCTCGGCAAAGATGATGTCGAGCCCGACGGCTTTCGCTCCAGCGCGGCGCAGAGCCTCGACGAGCCGCCCGTGAAGATCGCGCGGCCATGGCCATTGCGGGCCGATCTCGGCAAGCGAGGGCTCGTCGATGGCGACAATGACCGGCCCGTCATCGGGCGGGGGCGGCGGCGAAATGGTAGAGAGATAATCGAAAGCGCGCGCCTCGACGAGCTTCCATGGCGTGAGCAGGGACAGACCAGCAACTAGCAGCACGGCGAGGACCGCAATCGCAAGAATGCCGTTGCGGCAGGAGGGGGTTCCGGGCGCGGAAGCGCCAAGGCCCTTCCACCACGGCCCGCCTGCAAACATCAGAACCGGACCTTCAGCGAACCGACGATGCTGCGGCCCCAGCCGGGGGTGAACGATGCGACCTGAAAATCCTCGTCGAACAGATTGTACGCGGCAATTTCGAGTTCAAATCGTTTGTCGAAAGGTTCCCAGGTCAGGAAGGCATCCGTCGACCAGTAGGATTCGAGCTCAGTCCCCGCCGCATCGCCGGTGCGTGAGCCGACATAGGTTTCGGCCAGCGTGACCTTGATGTTGGACGGGTGAACCCAGGTCAGGCCAAACCGCGCGGACGTTTCGGGGACAAAGGGCAGCGGGCCGCCGAAGCCTGGACTTGTCGGATCTTCGTTCTCTGAATCGGCGTAGGCAAAGGTCGCGAACGCGCCGAAGCCGTTGCCGATCCAGACGTTGGCCGTGGCGCTGATCCGGTCGAGCCGGCCCTCGCTGAGATCGATTGTGGTGGCGGAAGCCGGAACGCCGATCGAAAGTTTCTCGAATTCCTGATGCTGGTAATCGACGGCCGTAAAAAGGCGGCTGTTCCACTCGGCGTCCCAGCGCGCGGCAAACGTGTCCGAAAAGCCGTCGACAGCTAGAGAATTCTGATTGGATTGCAGGCCGAGTATTCCGACCGGCGCCAAGGTCGCCGACGTTATGAACGAGCCTTCGCGCAGGAACCCGGCGCGTAGGTAATGGCCTTCGAAAGGCGTCCAGGCGACACCGAGGCGAGGCTCCAGGCGTTGTTCATCAATCGTGCCACCGTCGAAATAAGTGCCGAATAAGGCTCCCTCCACTTTGAGATTGGGGTTGAACTCGTAGACGGCGTCGAAATAGACGCGCCCAATGGCGACATCGACTGCCGTAGTGGATTCGGATATGATTGTGTCCGGGATAAAAGGAAACACGAAAGAAAGCGTTTCGTCTTTTGAGACTTCCAAGAGTCCGCCCTCACCTCCGTATCGGAGAGTCAAGTCACCGGTTCCGTAGATGTGATTGAATGCGGCGAGATAGGATTGCTGGCTGGTCTCACTCTCCAGAATGAATCCTGTTTCCCCGAAGCCGATTTCCTCCAAGCGGGTTCTGTTGCTTCGATCCGTAATGTCGGTCGCAAACAGCGCCGCGCTGGCAACGTTCTGGTAACCAAATGTATGGCTCCAGGCGACCCCGGCGTTGCCGGTTCGGGTGTCGCCGGAATCGGCATACGTTCCTCCTAGCGGCAGAACGGTAGGGTCCAGCACTGTGCTTAGGTCGAACTCGAAGTCCTTGACATCGATATACGCCACCATCCGGTCATTCGGCGTCGGCTTCATGGCCATGTAGCCTGTGCCGGTGATCGAACGGTCATCGAGATCGAACTGGCCGGTCGCTGGATCATCGCCGCGACGCGTGTCGGTCTCCAAACCGTTGATCCTGCCGTAGAAGCTCCAGGGAAAGGGAGCTGCTTGATACCCTTGGGTTTCGATTTCGCTGTTCCAACCCAGATCGCCGTCATCGGCGACAAAACCCCCGCCGACGGTGGTTTCGATGAAAGGTCGCCGGAGGATGTTGGCGCTCCTCTGGCGGCCGGCCAGCATTTGCGGGTCGAGCATCAAGCCTTGGAAAAACGATGAGAAGCTGGTTGCATTAGGGCCCGGTTCCGTCGGCACGTCGCCGAAACGCAGATTGTTGACGAAGGGATTTAAGCTACCGGCAAGCGCCTGGTCGACATAACCGGAGCCGGTGAAGGGATCGAAAACCGCGTCGCCGTAGTAGCGGCCCCAGGCGTTGAGATTGAGTAGCCGGAACGCGTCGTTCAACGTCGAGCCGGTGTCGCGATTGGCGCTGAGGGCGGCATAGTCGCCGCCGCGCGCTCTGGTGCGCTTCAGCGCTTCCTGTGCGCTGGCGATCGCCTTGTCGGCTTCGTACTCGTCGATTGCAACCGCCGTGCGGAAGGATGAAATCACCGGATCGTTCGGATCAAGGCGGTCGGCGTTTTCGATAGCCTGTTCGGCGGGTTCCAGCTCGCCGGCTTCGTAATAGGCGACGGCAAGCAGCAGCAATCCATTGGAATAGGCCGGATTGGCGGTCGTGCCGGCGAGTAGGTCGTCACGCGCTTTGTCCAGTTCGCCGGTCTGCAGATAGTAGCGGCCGCGCGCAACCAGCCCGATGTCGAACGCCGGATCGACTGCGAGCGCCGTGTCGATTTCGGCCTTCGCTTCGGCCGTGCGGTCCTGCTCGAGATAGATGATGGCGAGGTTGGCGTGGGGGACAGGATCTTTCGGGTCGAGTTCGATAGCGCGCTTCAGCGCCGCCTCCGCCTCGCGAGTGGCGCCGCGCGCGCTCTGAACGAGGCCGAGAGCGTTCCAGCTCGCCGAGCCGGGCGCCAGCTCCACCGCGCGCTCGAGGTCGGCAAGCGCGCCTTCAAGATCGCCCTTGATTCCGGCCCGATAACCGGCGCGTGCTTGGAGCGCGATCATATTATCCGGGTCGAGCGACAAAGCGCGATCGATTGCCGCTTCCACCTGTTCGCGGTCGTCGAGCAGGAACGCAATTTGTGCCCTGAGGGCGGGCAGCGTCGGATCACCGGGATAGCGCCGTTCGGCTCTTTCGAGAACGGCAATTGCAGCTTTGAGGTCGACCAGAAATCCGGCCGTCAGAGCCTCGGCGATGGCCGCGGCGACGCCGGCATCCGCATTAACCGGCGGAGCTTCGATATGGCTGGGGTCAGCCAGCGAGCGCGCATAGTAGCCGCCATAGCGCGCCATGACACGCCGGCTGGGATCGAGATGCGGCGCCGCGCGTTCGAACAGATGCGCCGCCTCGGCATAGCGCTGTTCGGCGCCGGCGATCAACGCGTCGATCAGATCGAGCCGGGCTTCCTGCGCGCGCGTCAGCGGGAATTGTCGCGCCTGCCTGGCCGCGTCGCGCGCCGCTTCCCGCCCTTCAAAGTCAAGATTAACCTCGGCCAATGTCACCCAGTCCTCGGCGGATCGGGACGACGGCTCCATCGCCTTTATCCTGGCGCGCGCCTTGCGCATGTCCAGGCTCGACAATGCCGATGCTGGCAGGACGGTGAAAGCGTCGCGCAAGGAGTAGTAGAACAGCATCTGCTCGCGGTCGTCCGAATCGACGATGACGACCTTCGTCGGCGCCGAGCCGATGGTGGCCGCCGCGGCTTCGCCTTCGGCGACGCTGACCGAGCCGAATTCGTTGGCGAGTTCTACCGTGCCTTCCAGCACGATCAGCGAGGTGCGGCCGTTGCCGTCGACGGTCATCGTCCAGTCGGTGCCGCGGATGGCGGCGGCGGCGGCGGGCGTGTCGATGGTCAGCCCTTCGCCGCCGCGCTCTGCTCGCGCCCAGATGGTGCCGCTCTCCAGCTTGAACTCGGTGTCGGACGCCGCGCCGATCTTTTTGACCAGGAGCGTCGTATTGCGGCCAAGCCGCATCTGGGTGCGGTCGGCAAACAGCACTGCTAGGCTGCCGGTGGCGTTGGTGCGCAGATAGTCGCCGGGGACGACGTCCTGCCTGAGATCGACCACCTGCCAAGAGGCGAATTCTAGGAAGCGCACTTCCTCGCCCGATTTGCGGGCAATGACCGACCCGGCCGCCGGCTGGTTGCGCGGCACGATATCGGCCGCCGCCGGCTGGATGCCGACGAGCGCCGTCAACAACAGCGAAAAACTTACCGGCCCCCGCATCGCAGTTCTGAAGCGCGCCCCCTCTTCGTACGGCTTTATGACGGTTCATTCATCGAACTGTCAAATACTCCGTTGCAGCAGATCGCCGAACACGGCAAACGTTGCTGCCCGGACACACAGCATCGGAAAACAGGCGCTATGTCCGGGCGGCTGTGACCTATAAGCAGTTGAGTGAAGGGACTTCAAAGTGGGACCATCTTCGTCGCTTGAAAACCCGTGGCTGACCGAAGCCAGCTGCTTCTGGACAGCGTCGTCCAGACTGTGAAAAGACTGAGGGCGTAGCCCTCCGCAACTCCGCTTTGGGTGACTCCGACCAATGCGCGAAGGGCAGCTTTGAAGGAGCGCCCTGAAGGTCGCGTTATGGCGCAACAACGATGTCCAAGGTGGTCACCGGCAACGTCCGCTATCGGGCAACAGCTAAAATCACCTCAACGGCCGACATCAGGCGCAAAGCGGACAGGTTCCACGATTGGCCTGTGCGCAGTTAATCGTCGACCACGATACTAGAGCGGTTCATCGTTTCACGGAAACGCCGAACCGCTCTATCTCTTTGTTTTTGCGCAATTCCGGACGGAAAACCGTTCACACTTTTCCTAGAATTGCTCTAAGGTATCAGCACGACCTTGCCGGTCGAGCGACGCTCCTCCAGCGAGCGATGTGCTTCGGCTGCCTGGTCGAGCGGATAGCGGCCGCCCTGCGTCACGGCAAGCTGGCCGCTGGCGGCCAGGTGGAAAAGCTCCGACAGGCCGGCGCTGAGGCCATCGGCAGAGAGCAGCGGAAGCAGGGCAAAACCTCGCAAGGACTGGTTTCGGGTGATCATCGCTTCCAGTTCCGCAGCGCCGATCGCGTATCTGCCCAGCGCGGCAAAGACCAACTCTCCGCCAGGCGCGAGAGCTTGCAGCGACGCCGCCGTCATCGGGCCGCCGACAATGTCGTAGACGACATCGACGCCGGCGCCGCCTGCCGCTTCCCGGACACGCGCGGGCCAATCCGACGTGCTGTAGTCTACCGCGGCATCGGCTCCAAGCGACAGGGCAAGATCGAGCTTGGCCCTGCTGCCGGCGACCGCGATCACGGTGCTGGCGCCCTGGCGTTTGGCGAGCTGGACAAGCAACGAGCCGACACCGCCCGCGGCTGCAGTGACCAGCACCGATTTGCCGGCTGGCGGGCTTTGCCGCAGCAGATGAAAAGCCGTCAGCCCCTGCACCATCAAGGCCGTCGCGTCTTCGAACGAGAGCGCGTCGGGCAAAGGCACGGCCAGCTTTGCGTCGATCGTGACATAGTCGGCATAGCCGCCAAACGGGCGCTTCGAAGCGAACAGCGGCGCCGCGACGCGTGTTCCGGTCAGCGATATGTCCACCCCTTGACCAAGCGCCTCCACGGTCCCGGCAGCCTCGACGCCGAGAATGACAGGCAAGTCCGGCGTCACCGCGTAGCGATCCCCGCGCATCAGCACTTCGAAGAAATTCACGCCGGCCGCGCGAACACGGATCAGCACCTCGCCCGCCTCCGGCAGCGGCTTCGGCATTTCGACGACGTCGAAGACGTCGGGACCGCCGAAACGGTTCAGTTGAATGGCTCTCATGGTATGCACCCATCGCTATGGCATCGGCTGCTGTTTGCCACTATCTGCCTGATCGCGACTACACACTCATTTGTCCCCTGCTGACCAGGAGGTGACCATGGCCAAGCTGGCCAAAAGGCTGCAAACCAAGAGACTGCCTCTGCTGCCGGCGGAACGCGCCCTGAAAGTGATCTCGGGCCGATGGAAGGCTGTTATTCTCTACCATCTCTTCGACGGCCCCCGAAGGCTTTCGGTGCTGAAGATGCTGGTGCCCGATATCACCCAGAAAGTGCTGATCCAGCAGCTTCGCGAAATGGAGGAACACGGTCTTGTCAGACGCGAGATCTTTGCCGAAATTCCCTCGCGCGTCGAATATTCGGCGACGCGACTCGGCCTAAGCCTCGAGCCTATCCTTTTGGCGCTCTGCGAGTGGGGCCAGCACCATGCGGGTGAGCTGAACGAAATGGACCGCCTTGCCGATTGTATCATCAGGCCTCGGCAGCCGCGGCAGCCAGCCTTAGCCTAATCAAAAAGGGGCGACGCAAGCGCCGCCCCGGATCCTTGGAAGGATTGTTCTGGTCTGCGGTTCAGGCCGCCTTGACTTCCTCGGCCACCGCGTCAGCCTGACGCGCCGCCTTCAGCACTTTGGCCCACCATGCAACGTCGTTGACCAGCGCGGTCGCCGCCTGGTTCAGGTGCTCAAGCTCGTCGAGCTTCTTTTCACCTTGCCTGACGGCGAGGAAATCGGCCCAGGCAATATGGACGGCGGACTTGACCGGCGCCATCTGCAGCTCAACCGCATGCAGCCTCAGCTGCTCGACGGCCCGCGCGCCGCCGACGCTGCCATAGCCGACGAAGCCGGCCGGCTTCTTATTCCATTCATTGGCGGCGTAGTCGATCGCGTTCTTCAGCACGGCGGTCGGGCCATGGTGGTATTCGGCGGCGGTGAAGATGAAGCCATCGAACTCGGCGACCTTCTTCTGCCAGCGCTTTGCCACTTCATTCTGCGACGGCGCCCAGGCGGACGATGCGACCTCGTCAAAAAACGGCAGCGGGAAGTCGCGCAGGTCGACCACCTCCACGTCGATGTCGGCATGCGACTTGGCGATCTTGGCGATCCACTGGCTCGGAACGTCGGCAAATCGTGCGGCGCGGGTCGAACCGACGACAATGGCGATTTTGGGTTTGGACATAGAGGGGCTCTCCTTCAGGCAAATTTCTGGTATCGTTTAGATACCTGAACTATATGAGTGACTGCACTCACGAGGCGCAAGGAGGCACCTTTTTGTTACCAAGGCACCCGCACCGCACCGAGGACTGCCGCGCCATCTCGGAAATCCTGCAGCGCGTCGGCGACAAATGGACCGTACTCGTCGTCGGCAAGCTCGGTGACGGGCCGCTGCGCTTCAACGAATTGCGCAGCGCCGTCGGCGGCATTTCGCAGAAGATGCTGACCACCACATTGCGTGGGCTTGAGCGCGACGGTTTCGTCACCCGCACCGTGTTTCCGACCATTCCGCCGCGCGTCGACTATGAGCTGACCGATCTTGGCTACGAGCTTCTTGTGCCGGTCGGTGCGCTCGGCGAATGGGCGCGCAAGAACACCGAGCGGGTCAAGGCCGCGCGGGCGAGGTTCGATGGGATTCACGCCTGAAACTCTTGCGCTGCAACGGTTTGTGCGCGGCGTGTAGCTTAGACGATTTCTACGGCTGCATGTGCATTCCGGCCCGCAGACGGCTTTCGATCCGCTTCGATTTCGGGGCCGATTGACCACCTTGCTTCGATGGCGCAGGCCGCCCCTTTGCAGCAATTGCTCACGCTCATCGCGCCGGTGTGGCACGTCGTTGCAACGCAGATTTCGCACCTGGTCGCTTGCCGATTGAGGGTGTGGTTTTCGGAGGCGCAGCTGGCTTCGGCTCGTCCTTGCTTGACCTCGGTATAGGCGGTTGCGGCCAGCAGGCAGAACAAGGCTGCAAGCGCGCCCACCAATACGTCGTTCAGCAATCGTTGACGCATTGTCTTTTCCTCATGCCCTGCCGGACATGGTCACGAATGTGCGAACGCGAATATGAAAAGCATCACACAGCATCGCTGTTCCCATCTCCTTGCGAGAGGCTGGAAGCGGCGTTGCCGTTCGACTTTAAGCCGACGACATCCAGCCGGTCAGCTTTCGGCCGGAACGGCCTTCGGCTTGCCTTCGCCGTCCAGCGCCACCATGACGAAATCGGCATGGGTGACCTTCTCCATAAGGTCGGAGAGATAGCGCTGCGCCCAGGCCTCGACCTTGAGCATCATCGAGGTGCGACCGACGCGCTCGACATGCGTATAGATGCACAGCGTATCGCCGATTTTCATCGGCTTGGCGAACGACATCTCCTTCACCGCCGCCGTCACCACGCGGCCCTTGGCGCGCTCGGCGGCGCGGATGCCGCAGGCCAGGTCCATCTGTGCCATCACCCAGCCGCCAAAGATATCGCCCGCCGCATTGGCGTCCGAGGGCATGGCAAGCGTCCTGAGCGTCAGATCGCCGATCGGCCGTCCATCCGCATAATGCACCATGCGCCAAATCCCTTCGAGATCGATTGTCCCGATCCCGTATCGGGATGGCGATGATGCGTCAACGCGCCGCCAGCCGGCAATGTCGCAGTTTGAAATTCGGCTGTGGTCTCAATTGAGCCGTTCCGTTGCCGATGACCGGGTAGCGGGTGAAGCCGAGTGCGGGAGGTCTCGGCGCTTGTGGCGTCGCCATGCATGTTTCTCGCGTCGCCGCGCGCCATGATGATTTCCGTGGTTGTTCAAGTGGTGAACGCTGGTTGTCGGGAAGCACCAACGGTGGTTACCTTGATGACAACGTGGGAGGAACAGCCTGATGCCCGGCAAGCGGGCGAAATGCAGAGATTGGAGGAGACGATGCCAGGCGTGGAAGCCGCGATTAGGGAACTGCTGGAGAGTCGATCGGCTGCCATGGGCGCCAAAGACATCGAGTGGCTTATGTCCCTTTACTCCAACGACATAGTCTATTTCGACCTCGTACCGCCGCTTCGGTACGTGGGATCCAACGCCCTTCGCGAGCGGTTCCTGGATTGGTTTCCCCGCTGGTCTGGTCCGATTGGCCAGGAGCTTGGCCAACTGGATGTTGCGGCCGGCGATGCGGTTGCCGCCGCCTGGATGCTTATCCGAGCGCGTGGCATCCTGAAAACCGGCGCGAAAGTCGACTACTGGGTGCGCGTGAGCAATGCATTTCGTCGATCTGGAGACAGATGGACGATCACGCACGAGCACGTTTCCCTCCCCGTCGACATGCGGAGCAGGACAGCAGTCTTGGACTTGACCCCATAGCGTCGCCGGAACGACGTTGGACAGGGGATCTTGATGTCGTTTCTTCACGCCTAAAATCTACACGCCTAATAGCAACAGGAGTTGAGGACCTTTCCACCCGTGCGCCCCCTGATCCGAAGGGGAGGCATGCTTTTCCGCGATCGGCCGACCATCCGCGTAGTGCACCATGCGCCAAATCCCCTCGATGTCGATCTTCTCCCGACCCCGTATCGTCGTGGCGCTGATGCGTCACCGCGCCAGCAGGTACTAGACTGAGCAGAGTGAGTTGAGGAAGGCTGACATGAAACTTACCTCTCGCTGTCTGACGCCCGATCTATGGTCCGCGCTCGAGGACCTGTTCGATGAGAGCGCCGTCTGCAGTCGATGTTGGTGTATGTACGGGCGTATCGGCAGTTCTTATCGAAAACGACCAGGTGAGGAAAACAAGGCCGCGTTCCGGCAAGCCGTCGAGCTTGGTCCGCCTCCAGGCGTGCTTGCTCTCGACGGCAGTACTGCTGTCGGATGGTGCCAGGTGACACCGCGAGATGCCGTGCCCTGGCTCGATCGGCTGTGGCAGTTCAGGCGCGTGGATGATGCGCCGGTCTGGTCCTTGTCCTGCCTCTACGTGCGAAAAAGATACCGCCGGCAGGGCGTCACGTCCCACCTGATCGCAGCGGCCCTGCAAGCTGCAAGGCGCGCAAATGCCCCTGCGCTTGAGGCCTATCCTTTTGATGCCGATGTATCGCCGAGTGCTTCCGGCAGTGGATACGCCTCCACCTTCGCTCGCGCCGGGTTCAGGGTCGTCGCTCGCAGGGTGCCAGCCCGCCCGATCATGCGTTATGATTTCAAGCAAAATGCTGATGATGGCGTATGATGCGCCGACCGCTTGTCCACGAGGCAAGGGCCGCTTCGGGCAAGACACCGAATGCAACGAAGTACCGGTCGCTTTTTTCACAGAGGGTGCCGGAAGCTCCGGTGATCGCGGCGGCTTGCGGCGTCTAGGTTGAGCGAAAATTCGGAGCCGGCCGCAGCCACCATGCAGACCTATCATTTCATCATCGTCGGCTCCGGCTCGGCCGGCTCGGTCCTCGCCGAACGGCTTTCCGCCTCCGGCCGCTTCTCGGTTCTGGTGCTCGAGGCCGGCGGCACCGATCGGCGCTTCTACGTGCAGATGCCGCTTGGCTACGGCAAGACCTTCTTCGACCCAGCGGTCAACTGGAACTACAAGACCGACCCGGATCCCGGGCTCGACAACAACGCCGATCACTGGCCGCGCGGCAAGCTGCTCGGCGGCTCGAGCTCGATCAACGCGATGGTCTGGATCAGAGGCGCGCGCGAGGATTTCGATGCCTGGCGAGATGCCGGCAATCCCGGCTGGAGCTACGACGATCTGCTGCCGGCCTTCAAGGCGCTGGAGGACAATGAGGCCGGCGCCGACCAATGGCGCGGCACCGGCGGCCCACTGCACATCACCGACTGCTCGACCGCCGTCCATCCGCTGACCAAGCGCTACCTGGCGGCCGGTCAACAAGCCGGCCTGCCGTTCAACCCGGATTTCAACGGAGCCTCCCAGGAAGGCGTCGGCATCTATCAGATCACCACCAGGAACGGCCGCCGCATGTCGGCGGCCCGCGCCTTCCTGCGCCCGGCGACGAAGCGCAAAAACGTCCGCGTCGAGATCAACGCGCTGGCGACCAGAATCCTTTTTGAGGGCAAGCGTGCCGTTGGCATTGAGTACCTGCAGAACGGTCAGACGAAGACTGCCCGCGCCGGTCGCGAAGTCATTCTGTCGGGCGGCTCGATCAACTCGCCTCAATTGCTGCAGCTTTCCGGCATCGGTCCCTCGGCGCTCCTTGGAGCGCTCGGCATTCCCGTCATTCACGCCAATGAGAATGTCGGCGCGAACCTGCAGGACCATGTCGGCATCAACTACACGTATCGGGGCAGGCTGCCGACACTCAACCAGATCCTGCGGCCGTGGTGGGGCAAGCTCATGGTCGGCATGCAATATGTCCTCTTGCGCTCGGGCCCGCTGTCGCTGTCAATGAACAATGCCGGCGGCTTCTTCCGCACCGACCCGGCGCTTTCACGGCCCAACATGCAGCTCTACTTCCAGGCGTTCTCGACCGTCATCCCGAAGAGCGGCGAGCGTCCGATCCTGACGCCCGACCCGTGGCCGGGCTTTTCCATCGGCCTGTCCAACTGCCGTCCATCGAGCCGTGGCGAGATCATGATCCGCTCCAGCAATCCGCGTGACTATCCGAAGATCGTCGCCAATGCCTTCTCGACCGAAGCGGACGTCGCCGAAATGCTGGCGGCGGTGAAGTTCGTCCGGAAGATCGCCGCCATGCCGGCGATGGCCGACATCATCGAGGAAGAGGTTTTGCCGGGCCCATCAATCAAGTCCGACGGGGATCTCATTCAGGATTTCAGGAAACGCTCCGGCACTGTCTACCACCCGGTCTCGACATGTCGCATGGGACCGGACGCTGCGCGCGCCGTAGTCGACCCGCGCCTGCGGGTTCACGGCCTCGCCGGCTTGCGCGTCATCGATGCCTCGATCTTTCCCGATAACATCACCGGCAACACCAACGCCGCCTCGATCGTGACCGGATGGAAGGGTGCCGAACTGGTTCTGGAGGATCAAAAATGAAAATCACCGACGTAAAGACCTGGGTTGTCGGCAATCCGCCGCCCGGCATCGGCGGCAAGTATTTCATCTTCGTCAAGCTCACCACCGACGGCGGCGTCGTCGGCTATGGCGAGGCCTACAACTCCACCTTCTCCGCCCACGTCACCGCAAGAATGATCGAGGACATGGCCGAGCGCTATCTCATCGGCCGCGATCCGCACGACATCGAAAACTTCTTCCGCCGTGCCTATTCGTCCGGCTTCACCCAGCGCCCCGACGTGTCCGGGATGGGCTGTTTTTCGGCGCTCGAAATCGCCTGCTGGGACATTATCGGCAAGGAGGCCGGCAAGCCGGTTCACAAGCTGCTCGGCGGGCAGGTGCACGAAACGCTGCGTTCCTATACTTACCTCTACCCACACAGCGGCAGCGTCCACTCGGAGGATGCGCGCGGCAAGAACGTCTACAACGATCCCGATATGGCGGCCGAATGCGCGCTCGAATATGTCGAGCAGGGCTTCAATGCGGTCAAGCTCGACCCGGCCGGCCCCTACACCGCCTATGATGGCCATCAGCCGCGCCTCGTCGATATCGACCTCTCCGCCCGCATGATCAAGGCGATCCGCGAGGCGGTCGGCACCAGGGCCGACATCCTGTTCGGCACGCACGGCCAGTTCACCGCGTCGGGCGCGCTGCGCATGGCCCGCGCCATGGAGCCCTATGATCCGCTGTGGTTCGAGGAGCCGGTGCCGCCCGATATGCCCGAGGTGATGGCGCAGGTGGCGCGTGGCACGTCTATCCCGATCGCCACCGGCGAGCGGCTGACGACCAAGTTCGAATTCGCCCGCGTCATCGAGAACCGCGCCGCCACCATCCTACAGCCCGACCTCGGCCGTTCCGGCGGCATTCTCGAGACCAAGAAGATCGCCGCCATGGCCGAGGCCTACCACATCCAAATCGCACCGCACTGCTATTGCGGACCGATCGTCGGTGCGGCCAACATCCAGCTTGCCGTGACCTTGCCCAACTTCCTCATTCTGGAATCGCTGAAGCAGTGGGACGGCTTTCACGAAAAGCTGCTGAAGAAAAAGATCGAATGGCAGGACGGCAACGTCATTCCGTCGATGGAACCAGGCCTTGGCGTCGAACTCGACGAAGCCGTCTGCGAGGCGCATCCCTGGACCGGCAAGGACCTGCATCTGCAGATGGTGCAGACGCCGTTGATGCCGTGAGCTGTCTTTAAAAACGTCGTCACCAGTTTGCCGCGCAAACGGGTGAAGAGTATTTGCACGCAAGAACGCCGGGCTTTTCCTGCCGAGAGCGAGACCTGACAGGCGGATTGTGAAGCGATTCCAGCATATTGGCCGGATCGCCAGAATCACGATCGAAACGAGCTGAATCAAAGTCTCAACACCTTGATTCAATATCTGAGCGTCAGCGCGCCGGGTAGGATCTCGAAGGTCGCCGGTATGCGCCCGGGGGATTCGCCGTCTACGTCGACCAGCGCGGCGTTCTTTTGCGCATCACCGAGCGGTTCGACAACCACTTTCTTGCCACGCAAAATGGTGATTGCCGGATGGTTGCGGTGCCGTCCGCCATAGAGCAGACGGATGTCCCAGATCAGTTTCAGCTTGCCGGCCGCACGCAGGATGACGATGTCGAATTGACCGTCGTCCAGTTCGGCATCCGGCGCGATCATCATGCCGCCGCCGAAGAATTTTCCGTTGGCCACCGCCACCAGCGCCACGCGCGCCTCGACCGGGACGCCGTCATCGACGGTGATCACAACGTCCTGGAACCGGTAGCGCATGAATTCCCACACGGTGCGCCAGTAGAACAGCGCCTTGGCCGACACCTTGCCCTTGCGCTTGTCGGCGTTGACCGCGCGGTCGGTGGCGCCTGAAAGCCCGAGGCTGGCGATGTTGATGAAATGGCGGCTGGCCAGCGCGCCATGGTCGTCGACATAGGAGATGCGGCCGGCATCGACGTTGTGGGTCTTGGCATCGGCGATGCGCTTCAACGTCAGGTCGACCTCGCCAGACAGGCCGAGCCCGCGGGCGAAATCGATGCCGGCGCCGCAAGGCAGCAGGCCGAGTTCGGCCGTCCGGCCGCTTTCCGCAAACGCCTGCAGCAGCCCGTCGGCCACTTCGCTGGCGGTGCCGTCGCCGCCCGCCGCGATCACCAGGTCGAAGCCGCTGGCGGCAAGGACGAGCGCCAGCCGTTCGGCGTCGCCGGTCGCCTGCGTTTCGCGCAGCTCGAAATCGCCGAAATGTTTCCTGAGCGAAGCACTGACCTCCGGCCAATGCCGTTTGAGTCGGCTGCCACCGGCAATCGGATTGAGAACCACCCCGACCTTCAAGAACGCCCTCCCCAAAGGATCGCAGCGACACTGGTGTCCTAAAATCCTTTGCCGGCATTGAAGCCCGCGCGGCGATGTGGGGCAAGAGCCGAATGTTTGATAATGCTGCTCGCCGAAGATTGGGCGTGTCCCGACCCCCCTCGAAAAAACGCTCGGCCGCCGAGCTCAGTCCCCGATAATCCCGCTATCCACAGGTTCGCGGCTGTTTCGCCAAACGCTCACTCGGCGTACATTAAACCCATCTCAGGCGGCTACCGATTGCCAAGTCGAAAGACAAAGCGAAACGGCGGATTTCCTGAGGCCCGTACGGCCCCTGAATGAAAGCAGGCTTGCCTGTTTTGACGAGGGATGCCGAGACCTACGGGGCCGCGGAAAGCGTGCGAACGCCTACGGCGGACCGATGCTGCCATGAAGGACGGCAAAAACCTTCGATGGCGCGCTGGACGAAGCCCGCAAGGGTGGAGACTGGCGAGGTCCCGAACGGACGCTGCCCTCGGGCGGTGGCTGGCAGGACCGTCAACATCAAGGCCGGCATGGCGCGACGTCTTTACGGAAGTTGCTGCCGCGACCGTGTCCTGATCTGACAGGGAGGCGCTGGGAGAAATCCCGGCGCCGACTGCCTTTCATGGCCATCCCCGCGATGTTGTTGGCGCGGCTTCAGCGTACGCCGGACACCTTGGCCGAGCGCGATCTGCGGTGCCGAGGGCACGATCTTCATCACCGGGCGCAATCGAGCTGCACTCCGTTCTGCCGGCACTGATGAAGGCAGGCGCCACGCTTGAGCACGTCTGCGACTACTGATGAAGTTCGGCCACAGGCGGAACGCCTGAAACCATCCCTTGTACTTCGCCACGCACATTCCACAATCGCGGCCAAATCCCGCCTTGATCTACGGCAATTGGTGAACGCACCAGCGCCGCACGTCCTTGTAGCACTCGCCAAGGCAATTCGAAGGGACAAGACCGTGATTAAGACCACCCTTGTCGCCATGACCATCGTCGGCTGCGACTGCGATGCCAGGCTTTGCGAGTATATCGGCGAGACGCCGGCCAAGTGGTCGACCATCGCCGATTGCGAAGCAGCGATGAAAAGCCAGATGTCGCACGCGCGCAATTTCAACTACCCGCTCGTGTCCGGCATCTGCCGCACGACGCAGACCTCGTCGCGGCTTGCCGCGACCGGCTCGACGCTTGAGTTGGCGGCGGCAGCGCAGACCGCCACCGACCCACTCCCGTCCGAATTGAGCCGTCGGCCCAGCGTTGCTGTCGGGTCGCAGGCAACAGCCACGGAAACAGAGGCTGCCAGGCCGGTCGCCTTTGAAGCCGCGGTCGATGGCGGACCCTCGGTGCTGTATCGCACGAAGAACGGTTACGCCTTGGTCAAAGCCGACCTTGGCCGCGCCGCATCCGCGACCCTTGGAATGGCCAAGCGGTCGGCGAACTGGCTGGCGGCGAAAATGCCGAACGGTTTGTAAGCGCCCTCAGGCAATGCCGCTCGGCGCCCTGATCGCTGCCGACCATGGCTGAACGTCAGCGGCTAACCCGCCGCCTCGTCCTTTGCGCCGATCTTGCGCACCAGCGCCGCCGTTGCCAGCATCGCGCCCATGTCTGATATCATCGGCGCGACATGCTTGGCGTAGTCTAGCGGCACCGATTTATCAGGCAGGTCGAAGAAGTCCTTCGTCTGCGGCAACAGTAGAAAACCGTCGCCGCCATTGAGCGCAACCTGCGCCGGATCATCAGGCCAGGTCTGGCTGAGCCATGTCAGCGCCTGCGCCAGGCGGCCACTCACCAGCGGCTGCGCCGCCTCGACATTGTCGGTGCGGAAGTCGTAGGCGGCATCGAGCTCGGGCACGCCGCATGATAATTCCTGCATCTTGCTGGCGAACATGCCGCGGAAGAACCCGACAGCCACGTCAGTCCGGCGGGCGGCCACCAATATGCCGGGGAACGGCACGATGGTCTCGAAGGCGACGACGATCCCCTTGAATGCTATCGTGCCGCTCTTGCCCGTGCCTTGCCGGAGATCGGCTTCGTAAAGCTCGAAGGGAAATCCCTCGTAGCGGCCGGATACGAAGTCGTCGAAGCGCTTGCTGTTAAAAGTGCCGATCGTCTCGCGCGGCAGCCGGTCGAACGAATTCGGCGTTACCTCATGCTGGTACCGCATATCCTCAATGAAACCGAAGATGATCGGCAGCAGCGTTTTGCGGAACGACTGCTGCAAGGTGCTCGCCGGCTTGATCGCCTGGAAATAGAGCAGGATCGCCGCCACGAATCCGACGACATAGAGCAGCACATGCGGCGTCGAGAACCATCGCTCGTATGGATCGGCGACCGTGTTGAATAGCCAGGCCACCAGCGCCACGAATACCAGCAGCAGGGAGATGAACAGCGGCACCCGCCAGCGGACTTGCCGGTAGGCCGCAGCCCTTCCGACCTCATAGGCCTCGAGATTCCTTTTGATGCCGGCGATGTCAGTTTCATCAGGCATGAAATCCGCTGCTTCCATCGCCATCCACCGTCGAAAGACCGAACACCCAGCTCGGACAATAGCCGATTTTGCCGAAAGTCGCGCGGACTACAGCGTTGGGATGGTGGTGAGGCCACACGATTCATCCGAGCACCAGTCAACTATGGCTATCAATTCCCGTTACCAAAAACCGCAACGAAACGGGCCGTAACCTTTCGCCTTAATGCGCCCTCCAGCGCCTCAACGGGAACCAGCCGCTCATGGTCGCCGGCGCGCAGCCGCATGAAGGGATGCAGCCGGTAGGCGGCAATGGCGCCACGCGTGCCGGCGTCAGCGCTGATATCGGCGGTCAGGATGCCCCCGATGCGGCCGGGCCACGGCTGGCGCGCAAAGGCGGTGCCTAGAAAATCGCCGAGCCCATAGGCGACGAGCGCCTTGCCGATCCGCTCCACCGGCTGCACGACATGGGCATGATGGCCAGCGATCAACCCGACGCCTTGCGCGGCCAAATGCCGTGCCAATGCCCGCGTTGCGGCCTGTGGAAAATGCCGGAATTCCCAATCCCAATGTGGCACGGCACAGGTGAGGTCGACGGCGGCGCCGCGCGGCCATCGTGCCGGCTCGGCTTGCATCGACACACGGCCCGCGAACGCAGCCGCGCCGGCATTGCGCCACAGCGTGAAGGCGGCAAAGCCAATTGTCAGCGGTCCGACCGCAAGGCGCTCGACCGGACCGCCGGCGGCGGTACCGATGCTGCGGATGCCGAGACGGGTCAGCGCCGCCACGGTCTCGTCGAAACCCTCGACGCCTTGGTCGAGCACATGGTTGTTGGCGAGCGACAAAACCAGCTTCTCGCGCGAGATGCCGGCGGCCGCCAGCGCCTCGGCGAGAAACCGCTCGGTCATGGCATGATGGGTGCCAAGCTTCGTTCCCGTCGTCGCGCTCGGCCGCTCCACCACCGGGCTTTCGCAATTGCCGATCACCAGATCGGCGGAGCCGAGCAACATGGCGATCGCCGGGTCGCATTGCGGCGCTCTGCGATTGGCCACCGCCGAGATATCGCCGACGAAAGCGAGCCGCACCGTCCGCGCCGGCGGCGGCACCATCGTCGCTGCGGCTGCCGGCGCAAAGCCTTGTTGATCGCCGCTGAGCGAGGGCCTCAAGAAGCGTGGCAGCCAAGACAATTTGTAGGAAAACGGATAGTTCGACACGCGCAGCCTGCACCGGGATGAACGGCCACGGTAGACGATGCGCACAATATAGCGAAGCGCCTCCGTTCGGAATCGTGCTGCCAGATGCCCCGCAGTAGGCGTAACACACAAGATGCGTATATGGTTGCCGCCGAACGGCATACCGGAGGACCAAGATGACGCGATTTTCGAGCCTGCTGGCATCCGCCCTTATTCTGCTGCTGCCGGTTTCTTCCGCCGGGGCCGCAGCCCCCGAACCGGCCGCCCTGTTCGAGGCAAAAACCGTAGCGGACCGCGACAGCACGCTTACTGCGCTGGAAGCCGCCGCGCCCACTGATCCCGCGTCGGCTTACGCCGCCGGAGCCGGCCAATTCTTCACCGGGCTGGAGATCCTGGCCGGCGGCCTGCACCGCCACGGTTTCGAAAGCCCGCAATCATTCATACTGCCGCTGATGCGGCTGCCGGTCCCAGACAATCCCAATCCCGAGCCGCTGACCTACGACGGCTTCCGCGCCATCCTGGTCGCCTTCCGCGATCGGCTGGAAAAGTCCGCCGCCACCCTTGGCTCCGTGCCTGCCGATGCCGGCATCAGCATGGAGGTCGACCTCACCCGTCTTGGCATCGATCTCAACGAGGATGGCCAGATCGCGCCGGACGAAAGTGCCGCCGCGATCATGGCATCCCTGTCACGCGGCGGTGCGCCAGACCCGGCCGCACCCGCCCTCACCTTTCGCTTCGACCGAGCCGACGGTTATTGGCTGCAGGGCTATGCCGAATTCTTGATGGCGCAGGCGGATTTCTGGCTGGCGCATGATTTCAGGAACGCCTTCGACGGTTCGTTCCACATGCTGTTTCCGCGCGCCAAACTGCCGCTGCAGGACACTCTTGTTCCGCCGGACGGCGGCATGAGCGGCGGCATGTTGTCGTCCGAATGGCGCATCGCCGACTTCATCTCTCTGGTTCATCTGGTCAACTGGCCGGTCGTCGAACCGGAGCGCCGGCAGGCGGCACGCCGCCATCTCATTGAGATGATCCGGCTGTCGCGCGAGGACTGGAAGGCGATCCGCGCCGAGACCGACAACGACCGTGAATGGCTGCCCGGCCCGCAACAGAAAGGCGCCAGCCCGCTCACCGGCCTGGAGGTCGGCGAGGAGCAGGTCCAGGCCTGGCACGCCGCGCTTGATTTGGCTGAGGACCTGCTCGACGGCCGCACCTTGCTGCCGCATTTCCGCTTCGCCGACAAAGGCATCAATATGAAGCGCTTCTTCGACGAACCAAAGCCCTTCGACCTGGTGCTGTCGATCACCGGCCCGGCCGTCGCGCCCTATCTCGAGAGCGGAAAGATCCTCACCAGCGAGGAGTTCGACCAGATCCAGCGCCAGTTTGGCGGCGCCGGGTTTTTGACCTTTGCGCTGTGGTTCAATTGAGGGCGTGTTTCGACATAGCTCCTGACACCCTTGTGTCAGCAGCTTGGTTTCGTCTCGCGCCCCTCGCTACTCCGCTCTTTCCATTTTGGCCGATACCTCCCATATTTGGGGCATGGCCAAACTTCCTGATAAAAACACGCCGTCGCCGGCGCGTGACGATCGCGCTTCGCCGCCCAAGCGGCGCAGTCCGCTGACCGATTTTCTCGATGCGTCGGAGCCGCTGCACAAGGGCGGTTTTGCCGAGGCGCCGCAGGCCGAGCTTTCCGGCGCGCCGTTGACCGGCTCGATCGCCGATTGGGCCGAGCAGATCGAGCAGGAGGCCGAGAAGGAAGGGCGCCAAGTCTCCCCCCTTGAGGGGGAGATGTCGCCGAAGGCGACAGAGGGGGTCGGCAAAGGAAGCGCTCAACATGAGGGGTCGCCGAGCGCTGCCGCACCGACCCCACCCGGCGGCTCCGCCGCCACCCTCCCCTCAAGGGGGAGGGAAGGCGCCAAGCAAAAAAAGATCCCCGAACGCTCCTCCTCCCCCGGCCGCACGGCACGCGGCACCTCGATGGGCGGCGCGGCTTCGGCCAGAGAACGCGCCGCGGCCGGCCTCAATCCTGTCGCCGGCCTCGATGTTTCGCTCGAGGAGGCCGAGACCATGGCCTCCGGCGGCGTCACCGCCACCGTTGCGGCGCTCTCGGCGCTAATCGAATCCGGCAACCCCTTGCACAAGGATGGCGTGCTGTGGACGCCACACCGCCCGGCCCGACCCGAAAAATCCGAAGGCGGCATCGCCATCAAGATGGTGTCGGATTTCGAGCCGGCGGGCGACCAGCCGACGGCGATCAAGGATCTGGTCGAGGGCGTCAATGACAACGACCGCACCCAGGTGCTGCTCGGCGTCACCGGCTCGGGAAAAACTTTCACCATGGCCAAGGTGATCGAGGAGACGCAGCGCCCTGCTTTGATCCTTGCCCCCAACAAGACGCTGGCTGCGCAGCTCTATTCCGAGTTCAAGAAATTCTTCCCGGAAAACGCCGTCGAGTACTTCGTCTCCTACTACGACTACTACCAGCCGGAAGCTTACGTCCCGCGCACGGATACCTTCATCGAGAAGGAATCCTCGATCAACGAGCAGATCGACCGCATGCGCCACTCGGCGACGCGCTCGCTGCTGGAGCGCGACGATGTCATCATCGTCGCCTCGGTCTCCTGCATCTACGGTATCGGCTCGGTCGAGACCTACACGGCGATGACCTTCCAGATGCAGATCGGCGACCGGCTCGACCAGCGCGCACTGCTCGCCGACCTCGTCGCCCAGCAGTACAAGCGCCAGGATATCAATTTCGTGCGCGGCTCGTTCCGCGTGCGCGGCGACACGATCGAGATCTTTCCGGCCCACCTTGAGGACCGCGCCTGGCGCATCTCGCTGTTCGGCGACGAGATCGAGGCGATCACCGAGTTCGACCCGCTGACCGGCCAGAGGACCGGCGAGCTGAAGAGCGTCAAGATCTACGCCAATTCGCACTATGTCACGCCGCGCCCGACGTTGAACCAGGCCATCAAGTCGATCAAGGAAGAGCTCAAGCACCGGTTGGTCGAACTCGAACGGGCCGGTCGGTTGCTGGAAGCGCAGCGGCTGGAGCAGCGCACCCGCTTCGACCTCGAGATGCTGGAAGCGACCGGCTCCTGTGCCGGCATCGAGAACTATTCGCGCTATCTCACCGGCCGCCAGCCGGGCGATCCGCCGCCGACCCTGTTCGAATACATTCCCGACAACGCGCTGGTTTTCATCGACGAAAGCCATGTCACCGTGCCGCAGATCGGCGGCATGTATCGCGGCGACTTCCGCCGCAAGGCGACGCTGGCCGAATACGGCTTCCGTCTGCCGTCCTGCATGGACAACCGGCCGCTGCGCTTCGAGGAATGGGACGCCATGCGCCCGCTTTCCGTCGCGGTTTCGGCGACGCCCGGCGGCTGGGAGATGGAGCAGTCCGGCGGCGTCTTTGCCGAACAGGTCATCCGCCCGACCGGCCTGATCGACCCGCCGGTCGAGGTGCGCCCGGCCAAGACCCAGGTCGACGATGTCGTCGGCGAAATCCGCGAAACCACCAAGGCCGGCTACCGCACCCTGGTCACCGTGCTGACCAAGCGCATGGCCGAGGACCTGACCGAATATTTGCACGAGCAGGGCATTCGCGTCCGCTACATGCACTCCGACATCGACACGCTGGAGCGCATCGAGATCCTGCGCGATCTGCGTCTCGGCGCCTTCGACGTGCTGGTCGGCATCAACCTTTTGCGCGAAGGCCTCGACATCCCGGAATGCGGCTTCGTTGCCATTCTCGATGCAGACAAGGAGGGCTTCCTGCGCTCCGAAACGTCGCTGATCCAGACCATCGGCCGCGCCGCGCGCAATGTCGACGGCAAGGTCATCCTCTACGCCGACCAGGTCACCGGCTCGATGGAACGGGCGATGGCCGAGACCAACCGCCGTCGCGAGAAGCAGATGGAGTGGAACGCGGCCAACGGGATCACCCCGGAATCGGTCAAGTCGCGCATCTCCGACATCCTGGACTCGGTCTACGAAAAGGACCACGTCCGCGCCGACATCTCGCAGTTCACCGATAGCGCCGGCGCGATGATGGGCAACAATCTGAAAGCCCATCTCGACGCAATGGACAAGCAGATGCGTGACGCCGCCGCCAACCTCGACTTCGAGAAGGCGGCCCGCATCCGCGACGAGATCAAGCGGCTGCGCGAGATGGAGCTGTCCATCTCCGACGATCCGCTGGCCAAATATGCCGACATGGAAAGCCCGGTCTCGGGCCGCGAAAAGGGCAAGCACAACAAGGGCCGCGCCATCCACCGCACGGTCGACAATGACGGCAAGAGTCTCTTCCGCAAGCCGCATCTCGACGAGATGGGCGCCGACGGTGCGGTGCCGGTCAAGAAGCCGCTATTCGTAAAGCCTTCGCTCGACGCCATGGGCCCGGGCACCGACATGCCGACCCCCGCCGGCGCGGTATCGCGCTCGCTGTTCAAGAAACAGTCGGCCGAAGAGGCGCACGGCTCCGATTTCGGTATCCCAGGCGACTCGACCAAGCCGCTGTTCAAGAAGAACTCGCTGGACGAGATGACGGTGCGGCGGACTGAAAAGCCCGTTGAGGGCGACAAGCCAGTCAAGCGCGAACGTGCCGGCATCGGCTCCTACGAAAACCCCGCCGATGCCCGCCGTGAGAAGCGCCGACCCGGCAAGACCGGGCGGCCGGGACGGTAGGTAGCTTCCCTTCTCCCCTTGTGGGACTGTTGCACAATTCTTGGTTTGTGATTCTCTGAGATGGAAGTTCGGAGGGAATCACGATGGCGG
>NZ_JBSPTO010000031.1:0-67794 GCF_053850215.1 Mesorhizobium sp. f-mel | reverse complement strand
GGACATCGAATCTGATTTGCGCAAACTTGGGAATCCAGATTCAGTCAAAAGGCGAAGCGCTCTAGTGGCATTTAGCTGTTCGTTGGGATTGGCGGCTGAAGGTCGGTTGGGAGCAAGCCTATGCGCTTGCGACCCTCGCGGTCCACGCAATGTGGATTGCCGACCTCAAGTCAAATCTCTGCAAGATCGCCCAGCGACTGTATCAGCGGCTGAATTTCGTTTTCATAATTCTTCCAGCGCTTGACCGACGATTTGTAAATCGGCTGACGAACCTGCCAGCGGCTGGGCGTGTTGACCGAACCATCCCTATCGAAAAAGCGCAGGCAGGCGTCGTCCCAAGGCAGCCCGAGATAATCTATGAGGCGGCGTGACTGCGCTTCCTGGTCCTCGACCAGCGTTTCGTAGCGATTTTCGAAGATAAGGCCTGGAAAAACCTTGTTCCAATGCTGCATCAGGCGGTCATACTCGCGATAGTACAGGCCTAGTGTGTTCAGGTCGGTGTTGTAGCTGTGCCCCTCGCTAAAATTGAGGACAAAGCAGGAGACGCAATTGTCGATGGCGTCACGACGGCAATGAATGATGCGTGCGTTGGGGAAGAGAAGCCCGATAAGGCCGATCAGTTCAAAATTGTGCGGCATTTTATCCACGACACGAAGTGCGGCAGGCGCCCGCTCCCGCAAATAGGACAGATGCTCTTCGGCCAGCGTTCTGGACAGGTCTTCCGTGATCGACATGACTGGCGGGTGCAAATCTCCAGCCGATGATGTCTTCAGACCGATCGCATTCGCGACCCGCCTTAGTTTGCTAAGCTCCCCTGCACCATGGACATCGGGATGGCTGGCGCAGATCTGCTCCGTGAGCGTCGTTCCCGAGCGGGGCATGCCAACCACGAACACAGGCACTTCGGAAGGATTTCCATAGCCGGCCCGGGCAGCCAAAAAGTCCGGCGTGAAGGTTTCAATCATCGAATCGATCCACCGACGATACAAGTCGATGTCGAACTTGTAGCCGGAGGCCTGTTTCGCCCTGTTGAAATGGTCGAATGCCTCATCATAGCGCTTGATGTCGTTCAGCACCTTGCCGGCGGCGAGATGGAGTTGCTGCGCGGCTTCCGAACCAAGTTTCGGATTACCGAGTTCGCGAAGGATGGATTGGAGCTCCTCTGGCTCCTCGGTGAACTTTCGTGTCTGTACAAGGTCGTTGTAGGCAGCCGGCACCCCAATACGGCGATCGATCGCTTCTTTCAGATAGTCGGCGGCTTCATCCATACGCCCTAAGCCGCTGAGCGCGCCGGCCAGCCCGGCTCGCACCTTGGGATGATCGCGGTTGATTTTCAGCGCCTTCTCGTAAAGCGGCAAAGCCATGTCGGGCTTGTCAAACGCCGTGTAGGTGCGGCCCAATGCGCAAAGTGCTTCGATAAGGCCGGGCTGCAGTTCCAAGGCGTACTGCATATGCCTGATTGCGTGCGAATACTCGCTGACCTTCACATAGGCCTCGCCCAGGCTGAGGTGGTAGTAGGGGTTTTTAGGTTCCTCGCCGACCGCCCGTGCGAAATATCGCAAGGCCCTCTCATCATCGTAACCCAAGTATACGGTCCCCAAGATGTACAAGGCGAGCGGATGGTTTGGCGTACGCGCCAGAACCCGAAGGCATAGGTCCTGAGCCTCGTCGAGCCGCTTGGCCTGCTGAAAGGCATATGCCTGTTTCAGCAGCGCGTCGTCGGCCTGCGCACGCGACTGGGCGTTTCCTTTCTGCGGGCTCGCTAAAGGCGTCATTATCGGCACCTTCGCTTTCGGCGCGGGTCCGGGCTTGATGTGCTTTGACCAAGCAGGTGGGAGTCGATTGTTCATAATATCTCGCTAGCAAAAAGAGATATCTCGCTAGCAAAAAGAGCGGGGGAAATCCAGCATGCTGGTTGCAGCCAAGGCGGGAGCTTGCGCGGCCAACTGTGCCGCGCTAGCAAGAAGGCCCTTTTCGAACGAGCCTTCGCCATGCGCCAGCGCCCTCCCCTCACGCCGATCGTCAGTGCGCTTCCCTCGACGGTGCCGTTTGTCGGCCCGGAGGCACAGGAACGTGATCGGGGTCGTGCGTTTCGCGCCCGCATCGGCGCCAATGAGAGCAGCTTTGGCCCCTCGCCGCGCGTCGTCGCCCGCATGGCCGGCATCGCCCGCGACATGTGGATGTATTGCGACCCCGACAATCACGATCTGAAGGTGGCCATCGCCGCGCATCTTGGCGTTGGCGCGGAAAACGTGGTGGTCGGCGAAGGCATAGACGGATTGCTCAGTCTGGTGGCGCGCATGTATGTGGCGCCGAGCGACGCGGTGGTCACCTCGCTCGGCGCCTATCCGACCTTCAATTTCCATATTGCCGGCGTCGGCGGCCGGCTGGTCGCGGTTCCCTATGAGAACGACCGGGAAAGCCTCGACGGCCTATTGGCTGCGGTCGCCAGGGAAAATGCGGCGCTGGTCTACCTGTCCAACCCGGACAATCCGATGGGCAGTTGGTGGGAAGCGGCCGAACTCATCCGCTTTATCGAAGCCCTGCCGGAGACCACAATGCTGGTGCTCGACGAGGCCTATGTCGAGTTGGGCCCGGCCTCGGCGCTGCCGCCGATCGATGTCGCGCAGCCGAACGTCATCCGCATGCGCACCTTCTCGAAGGCCTACGGGCTGGCCGGTATACGCTGCGGCTATGCGGTGGCCGAGGCCCAGGTGATCCGCGATTTCGAGAAGATCCGCAACCATTACGGCGTCAGCCGCATGGCGCAGATCGCCGGCGTCGAGGCGCTTGCCGATCAGGACTATCTCCAAAACGTGGTGGCGCGGGTCGCTGCCGGCCGCCGGCGAATCGCCGAGATCGCCGAGGCCAACGGGCTGAAGCCGCTGCCCTCGGCGACCAATTTCGTCACCATAGACTGCGGCGGCGACGGCGCCTTCGCGCTGAACGTGCTGCAGGCGCTGCTGTCGCGCGATGTGTTCATCCGCAAGCCGATGGTGCCGGTGCTCGACCGCTGCATCCGGGTCAGCGTCGGCCTCGACCACGAGCTCGACATTTTTGCTGAGGAACTTCCGGGCGCGTTGGCGGCGGCACGGGGGAACTGAAAAGGCGCTCTTCCTTCTCCCCTTGTGGAAGAAGGTGGATCGGCGCGTAGCGCTGAGCCGGTTGAGGGGTGTTGGACGGAGTGCCGGCGGTGCCAAGCTGGAACACCCCTCATCCGACCTCGCTTCGCGAGGCCACCTTCTCCCACAAGGGGAGAAGGAAGAGCCGCGCGGCTTGCGCCGTCTCGCCTGCCGGAACGCTCGATCCACATCCCTTGAATTAATTGAACGTTCATTTTTCTCGATGAGGTGACCATGGCGCGCACGACCGGTTCGGACGGGGAAAAGACCGAAGCTGCGGTCCGCGAGGCGGCGGTCAGCCTGATCGCGCGTCTTGGCTACGAGGCGATGTCGATGCGCCAGCTGGCCGCCGAGGTCGGCGTGCAGGCGGCGGCGCTCTACCGCTATTTCCCGACCAAGGAAGACCTCTTGTTCACGCTGATGCGCGAGCACATGGTAGGGCTGATCGAGGCGTGGGAGGCGGCGCGCCCGGCCGCGGCCGATCCGGCGACGCGGCTCGCCGCCTATGTCAAAAACCACATCGCCTTCCACATCGAACGCCGCCATTCCACCCATGTCTCGAACATGGAATTGCGCAGCCTTTCGCATGATCGCCTGACGCAGATCCTGCGCCTGCGCACGGCCTATGAAAAGGAGCTGCGCGCCATTCTGCGCGACGGCGCAGAGGCGGGCGACTTCAGCGTCGAAGACACAGGTCTGACTGCCATGGCGCTGATCCAGATGATGACCGGCGTCATCGTCTGGTTCCGGCCGGGCGAGCGGCTATCGATCTCGGAGGTAACCGCCACATATCTTTCAATGACGATACGCCTGGTTGGAGCAAAGGCCCACGGCGCGACAAAGACCTACAGCGTCGCAGCCCCTTCCGGCGAGCAAAGGACGTTGTAGCATTTTGGTTTTGCGCATGATCCACCGCGAAAATCGAATTCGATTTCGGGGCCATGCGCCGGGAGGAACGGCATGTACACGCACACACTTAACTTCGGGCTTGACGAAGACATCGAGGCGTTGCGCGACCTGGTGCGGCGCTTCGCCCAGGACAAGATCGCGCCGATCGCCGCCGAGATCGACCGTTCGAACGAATTTCCGGCGCATCTGTGGGCCGAGCTCGGTGGGCTCGGGCTGCTCGGCATCACCGCCGATCCGGATTTCGGCGGCACCGGCATGGGCTATCTCGCTCATGTTGTCGCTATGGAAGAGATTTCCCGCGCCTCGGCCTCGGTCGGCCTCTCCTACGGCGCCCATTCCAACCTCTGCGTCAACCAGATCAATCGCTGGGCGACGCCGGCGCAGAAGGAGAAACATCTGCCCGCTCTATGCACCGGCGAAAAGGTCGGCGCGCTGGCAATGTCGGAATCCGGCGCCGGCTCCGACGTAGTATCGCTCAAACTGCGCGCCGAAAAGCGCAACGACCGCTACGTTCTCAACGGCACCAAGATGTGGATCACCAACGGCCCGGATGCCGAAACACTGGTTGTCTACGCCAAGACCGATCCGGAGCTCCATTCGCGCGGCATCACCGCGTTTATCGTCGAAAAATCGATGGCCGGGTTTTCCGTCGCGCAAAAGCTCGACAAGCTCGGCATGCGCGGCTCGAACACCGGCGAACTTGTGTTTGAGAATGTCGAAGTGCCGTTCGGCAACGTGCTTCACGAGGAAGGGCGCGGTGTCGAGGTGCTGATGTCGGGCCTCGATTACGAGCGCACGGTGCTCGCCGGCGGCCCGCTCGGGTTGATGACGGCGTGCCTCGATGTGGCGATCCCCTATGTGCACGAGCGCAAGCAGTTCGGTCAGCCGATCGGCGAGTTCCAGCTGGTGCAGGGCAAACTCGCCGACATGTATACGACGATGAATGCCGCGCGCGCCTACGTCTATGCCGTCGCCGCCGCCTGCGACCGCGGCCAGACGAGCCGCAAGGACGCCGCCGCTTGCGTGCTGTTCGCTGCCGAGAAGGCGACGCAGATGGCACTCGACGCCATTCAGCTGCTGGGCGGCAACGGCTACATCAATGACTATCCGACCGGCCGGCTTCTGCGCGACGCCAAGCTCTATGAGATCGGCGCCGGCACCAGCGAAATCCGCCGCTGGCTGATCGGGCGCGAAATCATGGCGGAGGGGGTATAAGATGGCTACGCTCCAGTCCCAGATCTCGCCAGCATCCGACACGTTCCGCGCCAATGCCGAGCGCATGCGGGCGTTGGTCGCCGACATTGCGGAAAAGGCGGCAACCGTCGAGCGTGGCGGCTCGGAGGAAGCGCGTGAACGGCACCAGAGCCGCGGCAAGCTTTTGCCGCGCGAACGCCTCGCCCAACTGCTCGACACCGGCTCGCCCTTCCTCGAAATCGGCCAGTTCGCGGCGTGGTCGATGTATGGCGAAGACATCTCATCGGCCGGCATCATCGCCGGCATCGGCCGCGTCGAAGGCACCGAAGTCATGGTCGTCGTGAACGACGCCACGGTGAAGGGCGGCACCTATTATCCGCTGACCGTAAAGAAGCATCTGCGCGCACAGGAAATCGCGCTGCAGAACAAATTGCCTTGCGTCTATCTGGTCGACAGCGGCGGCGCCAATCTGCCAAACCAGGACGAGGTGTTTCCCGACCGCGACGATTTCGGCCGCATCTTCTACAACCAGGCCAACATGTCGGCTTCAGGCATACCGCAGATCGCCTGCGTCATGGGCTCGTGCACGGCGGGCGGCGCCTATGTGCCGGCGATGTCGGACGAGACAATCATGGTGCGCAACCAGGCGACCATCTTCCTCGGCGGTCCGCCGCTGGTGAAGGCCGCTACCGGCGAGGACGTCAGCGCGGAGGAACTGGGCGGCGCCGATGTGCACACGCGGCTTTCCGGCGTTGCCGACCATTATGCGCTGGACGACGAGCACGCGCTGGCGATCGCCCGCCGCATCGTCAAGAACCTGAATCGAAAGAAGGAGATCGGGCTGGCACTTCGCGATCCGATTCCGCCGCTTCATGCAGCCGATGAGCTCTACGGCATTGTGCCGACCGATCTGCGCCAGCCCTATGAAGTGCGTGAAGTGATCGCGCGCATCGTCGACGGCTCCGAGTTCGACGAGTTCAAGCAGAATTACGGCACCACGCTGGTCACCGGCTTTGCCCATCTCAACGGCATGCCGGTGGGCATCATCGCCAACAACGGCGTGCTGTTCTCCGAAAGCGCCCTCAAGGGCGCGCATTTCATCGAGCTGTGCTGCCAGCGCAAGATCCCGCTGATCTTCCTGCAAAACATCACCGGTTTCATGGTGGGGCGAAAGTACGAGGCCGGCGGCATCGCCAAGGACGGCGCCAAGCTGGTGATGGCCGTCGCCACGGCGCGCGTGCCGAAGGTGACCATCATCATCGGCGGCTCGTTCGGCGCCGGCAATTACGGCATGTGCGGACGCGCCTATTCGCCCCGCTTCCTGTGGATGTGGCCGAATGCCCGCATTTCGGTGATGGGCGGCGAGCAGGCGGCCACCGTGCTGGCCGTCGTCAAGCGCGAGGGGATCGAGCGCAAAGGCGGAGAATGGAGCGCAGAGGAAGAGGCAAAATTCAAGAAGCCGATCCTGATGAAATACGAGCACGAAGGCCACCCGCTCTACTCCTCCGCCCGGCTCTGGGACGACGGCATCATCGACCCGGCCAAGACGCGCGAGGTGCTGGCGCTCAGCCTTTCAGCCGCGCTGAACGCCGAAATCGAGGAGACAAAGTTCGGCGTGTTCAGGATGTGAGATGAGCGAAATCGACCAGAGGATTCGCATTCACAACGGCGACATCACCAAGCTGGCGGTCGACGCCACCGTCAACGCCGCCAACGCCTCACTTCTGGGCGGCGGTGGCGTCGACGGCGCCATTCACCGGGCGGCCGGCCCTGAGCTTGAGTTCGAATGCCGGATGCTGAATGGCTGCAAGGTCGGTGATGCAAAACTCACCAAGGGTTACAGGCTGCCGGCACGCTTCATCATCCACACGGTCGGTCCGGTTTGGCAAGGCGGCGGCAAGGGCGAAGCCGAGTTGTTAGCCTCCTGCTATCGGCGGTCGCTCGAACTCGCCGCCGCCAAGGGTTGCCGGACGGTGGCATTTCCGGCGATCTCGACTGGTGTATACCGGTATCCAAAGGACCAGGCGACGCAGATCGCCGTTGGCACTGTGAGCGCCTTCACCAGCCAGAACGCGGTTCCCGAAACCGTCATCTTCTGCTGCTTCGACCAGCAGACGGCGGAACTGTACCGGCAAACCGTTGCTGCCCTGGCGAAGGGTGATCTGCACCGATGAAAAGCACGATTGACATTATTCAGACTCATTTTCAACCAGGGTACTGGTCACGCGGAAAAATTGCGGCTATTGCTCTTTGCAAATACCAATGGGGATTGGGCGAAGATGAGACTGCGACTTTTTCAGAAAACAACTGTATCTATACTTGCGGGGTTGCTTATATTGGCGGCGCCAGGCGTTGGCACAGCGGAATCGCTGGCGGGAAGCAAAGGCGACCGCCGTTTCGCAGTCCATTTTCCGCCAGGTGCGACGGGAGACTGCCCGAAGGCCTACAAAGCCTATGTTGCAGCCAGCGGGCATTCCGCTTATGCCACGAGCTTTTATTCGCGCGTGGTCGACCTCTATATCATCTGTGGCTCGAGACTCAATGCGCCGTCCCAGAAGGCTGCGGAAGAGATGGCGCTGCGCAACTGTCAGTCCGGCTTGACGAGGTGGAAGGTCAAGACCGCCAGCGGCGGCTGCGCGATCGCGGCGTCGAAGTAGTTGCAGCAGCAACGGGCGCAAATACCAATGGGGATTGGGCGAAGATGAGACTGCAACTTTTTCAGAAAACAACTATGTCGGTACTTGCGGGGTTGCTTATATTATCGGCGCCTGACCTTGGGGCGGCAGAATCGCTGGCGGGAAGCAAGGGCGACAGCCGCTACCCTGTGTATTTCGCGCCCGGCTCAACGGGAGGCTGTCAGAAAGCATACAAGGCCTATGTGGCGACTGGCAGCCATTCCGCCTATGCGTCGACCCCATTCAATTGGGCGACCGAGTTCATAGTTTGCGCGCGTGCGAATGGATCTTCGCAAAAGGCTGCAGAGGCACTGGCGCTGAAGGACTGCCAATCCGCCCGGAAGCAATACAAGGTCACGACAGCGGGAGTCTGCAGCATAGCCGCCTCCAAGTAGTAATGCCTGTTGGCCTAGTTCTTTCCGGGGGGAAAAATGAGACCGAGATACGTCCAGAGAACAATTACATCGATACTTACAGTGTTGCTTATACTCACGGTGCCAGGCGCCGGAGCGGCGGAATCGCTGGCGGGAAGCAAAGGCGACACCCGTTTCCACCCATATTTGCCGCGGAACTCGAAGGATCCGTGTACCAAGGCTTTCAAGGCCTATGTCGCGGCCAGCGGCCATTCAGCCTATGCGACCACCCCATACATGCGGGTGACTTCGTTGTACATCGTCTGCGGCTCGCGCTTGAATGCACCGTCACAGAAAGCTGCCGAAGAACTGGCGTTGAAATCCTGTCAGGCCACCCGCAACAGTTACAAGGTCACGACAGGTGGGGGTTGCGAGGTCGCAGCCTCCAAATAGGCAAATATCTGTCAGTTTTGGGTTCTTCAAATGGGCTGGGCAATGAAATCCATCAAACGAGCAATCATGTCGGTGCTTGCAGGACTGCTTATGGTCACTGAACCGAATGTCGGCGCTGCGGAATCGCTGGCGGGAAGCAAGGGCGACGTCCGTTTCTATCCATATTTGCCGCCAAGCCCTGATCGACCGTGCACCAAGGCTTACAAGGCCTATGTAGCGGCCAGCGGCCATTCAGCCTACGCAACCACTCCGTATTCCCGCGTGCGTTCGCTGTACATCATCTGCGGCTCGCGCTTGAATGCGCCGTCACAGAAGGCTGCCGAGGATCTGGCGATGAAATCCTGTAAAGCCACCCGCAGCTATTACAAGGTCACGACAGGCGGAGGTTGCGAGATCGCTGCCTCCAAGTAAGCAGGCCTGGCTTACCGATCCTTTGACAATGGCCGGACTGCAAAGCAGGGTGTTGCCACAGCTCGCGTGAAGGAGCATTCGCGCCGTTGGCGGCAAGCTCTGGCTTTGGAGGTCCCATGTTCGCGAAAATTCTGATCGCCAACCGTGGCGAGATCGCTTGCCGGGTGATCCGCACGGCACGCAAGCTGGGCGTGCGCAGCGTCGCCGTCTATTCCGACGCCGACGCCGGGGCTTTGCATGTCGGGATGGCCGACAAAGCCATGCACATCGGCGCCTCGCCTGTCGGCGAAAGCTATTTGCGCGGCGACAAGATTGTCGCGGCGGCTTTGGCCACCGGCGCGGAAGCCATCCATCCGGGCTACGGTTTTCTGTCGGAAAACCCTGATTTCGTCGACCAGGTGACGGCTGCCGGGCTCGTCTTCATCGGCCCGTCGGCGGCCTCGATCCGCGCCATGGGACTGAAGGACGCGGCCAAGCGGCTGATGGAGAAGGCCGGCGTGCCTGTTGTGCCGGGCTATCACGGCGAGGCGCAGGAGATTGTGCTGCTCGCCTCCAAGGCACGCGAGATCGGCTATCCCGTGCTGATCAAGGCGCGCGCCGGTGGCGGTGGCAAGGGCATGCGGCGCGTCGATCATCCCGACGACTTTTCCGAGGCGCTGTCGGGTGCGCGGCGCGAGGCCAAGGCCGCTTTCGGCGACGACCGCGTGCTGGTCGAGAAATATATCGACAAGCCGCGCCACATCGAGGTTCAGGTATTCGGCGATATCTTCGGCAATGTCGTGCATCTCTACGAGCGCGACTGCTCGGCGCAGCGCCGCCACCAGAAGGTGATCGAGGAAGCCCCTGCCCCCGGCATGACGCCGGCATTGCGCAAGGCGATGACGGAGGCGGCGGTGAAGGCCGCCAAGGCGATCAACTATTCCGGGGCCGGCACGATTGAGTTTATCGTCGATGCCTCGCAAGGGCTGAAGGCCGACCGCTTCTGGTTCATGGAAATGAACACCCGCCTGCAGGTCGAGCACCCCGTCACCGAAATGGTCACAGGCATCGACCTGGTCGAATGGCAGTTGCGGGTAGCGTCCGGCGAGAAGCTGCCGAAGATGCAGAGCGAGATCACGTTCTCCGGCCATGCCTTCGAAGCGCGCATCTATGCCGAGGACGCGGCAAAGGGTTTTTTGCCGGCGACGGGCACGCTGCATCACCTGAAATTTCCCGATTCCGCGCCCGAGGGCGCCAGCATGCGGATCGAGACCGGCGTGCGGGCCGGCGATGCCATCTCGCCCTTCTACGATCCAATGATCGCCAAGCTGATCGTGCACGGCAAGAGCAGGCAGGCGGCACTCGAAGCGCTGGGCATAGCCCTTTCGCAGACCGAGATCGCCGGCTCGACTGTCAACACCGCCTTTCTCGCTGCTCTTGCCGCTGATGCGGACTTTTCGGCAGGCGATGTCGATACCGGCCTGATCGGTAGACATCAGCAAGCGCTGACCGCAGTCCCGCCGCCGAGCAGCGAGATCGTCGCCGCAGCCGCATTTGCGGCGTCCGGCGCCGGGACTCAGGCGCCGTCCAACGATCCGTGGTCGTCGCTTGCCGGTTATTCGCATTTCCACACTGTTCCGCGGCGCACGTGGCTAAGATACAGCGGTGATGAGATCGTCGCGCTCGTGTCGGTGCGGCCGGACAAGCGCTTCCAAGTGGCACTGGACGCACCTTATGACAGCGCCAGTCCGCTCGATCTTCGCGCCGCCCCTCGCCTCGCCCGCTGGCCAGGCCATGTCACTGTCTTTTCGGGCGCCATCGGCTACAGCTTCGCGGTGCCGGACCCGCTGGCGAGGGCCGACGAAATCGCCGCCGGCTCTGACAGCCTGCGCGCGCCGATGCCGGGCCTGGTCAAGCTGGTGCGCGCGGCAAGAGGCGAGGCCGTCATCAAGGGTCAGCCGCTGTTGATCCTGGAAGCGATGAAGATGGAGCACACGATTTCCGCCACTCATGACGGGACCATCGCCGAGATCGCAGCGGAAGGCGCACAAGTCACCGACGGGACCGTGCTGGTGCGTTTTGCCGAGGAAGCCCACGTCTGACCGCTGTTCCTTCATCCACGAGGCGACGTCGAGACACGCGCCACAAACGCGTGCCCAAAATGAAAATGGCCGGGTCTGCCCCGGCCATGTCCGATTGTCGCCAGGCGCTAAAGCGCGTCTCATTCGACCCGCTTTAGTTCTTGTTTTATGGATGTCGTTATCGCAAAACCGCTGCGCACTTTCGCGCGACATGCATTAGCCATTACGGCTGGATCGGCGCGTATTTGCCGTCATGCCACTGGTTGATGTCGTAGCTGACATTCTTGAGGTCGCCCTTTTCATCGAAAGTGACAGGGCCGACGACGGTGCTGATCGGCTCGCCATTCTTCAGCGCTTCGGCAACCTTGGCCGGGTCGTCGCTGCCGGCGCGCTTGATACCCTCGGCAAAGGCCTGGATCACGGCATAGGAGAACAGCGTGAAGCCCTCGGGCACGAAGCCGCCCGCCTTGATCTTTTCGATGGCTTCCTTCGCTTCGGGCTTCGCCTGCGGATCCGACGGGAAGACAAACATGGTGCCTTCGCCGGCCGGACCGGCGACCTGCCAGAATTCCGGCGTGGCGATCGAGTCCGGCATGATCAGCTGATACTTCAGGTTCTGTTCCGCCGACTGGCGCAGGATGAGGCCGGCTTCGGGGTGGTAGCCGCCGAAATAGACCACATCCGCCTTCAGGTCCTTGAGCTTGGTGACAAGCGCCGCGTAGTCTTTTTCACCGGCGTTGATGCCCTCGTAAAGGATCTCTTTGAGACCGTTCTGGTTCATCGTTGCCTTGACGGCGTCGGCGACGCCCTGCCCATAGGCGCTTTTGTCGTGCATGATGACGACGTTCTTGCCGGCATATTTCTTGGCGATCCATGGACCGATGAAAGCGCCCTGCGCATCATCGCGCGTATAAAGGCGCATGATCGTCGGCCAGCCGGCTTTCGCGGCCGCGTCGGTCAGCTCTGGATTCGACGAAGCCGGACTCATCATCAACGTCCCGGCTTCGGCGTAGACGGCCGAGGCCGGAATGCTCGAGCCCGAGCAGGCATGCCCATCGACGAACTTGACACCGTTGGCAACGATGCGGTTGGCGACCGAAACCGCCTGTTTCGGATCGCACTGGTCATCCTGTACGTCGAGCTTGATCTGGCGGCCTTCGACACCTCCAGCCGCGTTGATCGCGTCGGCGGCGGCTTGCGCGCCCTGCTTGAACTGGTCGCCGATGGTGGCAAGCTGTCCGGTCATTGGTCCGACCACCGAAAAGGTGATGTCTTCGGCGAACGCAACCGGCGCGCTCATCATCAGGCCGATTATGGCCGCGCTCAAAATACCCAACTTTTTCATGGTGACACAACTCCTCCACTCTCGCGCGGCCGCTCCGGCCGCGCCTCTTCCAGAGTGGCCGGGAGAATCTCACCCTTCGCCAAGCCTGTCTAGGCGCATCGGCGGCACTCAATTGGGCCTGCAGCCTTTCTGTTTGACCATGATCTTTTCCAAAAACCGGTTTCCACTTTTTGGGATCATGGTCAGAAAACGCAAAAGCCGCGCCTGCCTTGTTCCGGCCGGTCGCGGCTTTGTCGATCGAACAATCCCGAACGCTCACGCGCCCGAAAACCGCTCGCCTTCCCTGTCCGTCGCGCAGCCTGGCCGTATCCGGCCTGCCGCGTTCTTGTCATTGTTGGTACGACCGTCTTGCGCGGCCTTGTTCTTGCCGGCCCGGCCGTCTTGCGCGGCCTCGACCTGAAGCGTCCCTGTCGGTATCTCAGTGCCTGATGAACTCAGGGCCAACCTAGTGCATTGTCATCCATTCGCGGGCTTCGCGCAGAGCCCTGGCGATCTCGACCTTCGACATGGCGGCCGACAATTCCGAGCGCAGTTCCGCAGCGCGGACAGAACCCTTGATCGCAGCAATATTGAACCATTTGTGGGCGGCGACGACATCGGTCTCGCAATCGCGGCCAGTCGCATACATCATGCCCAGTTCGAAAAGAATGTCGGCCTGGGCAGTTGCCCCCATGGCGCCGAAGCCGGCTTCAGGCATTTCAAAACGTGCCATTTCAATCCCCTGTTCTAGCCCCTGTCAGGCTCCCGAGAGCTGCCTCGTTCTGTCCCTTGGTATCTGTTGATAAACCTTGGGGGTGGCCGCTCTTTCGATGTTTTCGAGAATGAACCGGAGGCTTGAATCCGTCGTTAAGTGGCGTGCTTAATTTGAGGAAAACAAAGCTAAAACAAGAGGTAAACGCGAGAATTCGTTAAGGATGCGAAGCCAGCAATTTCGCCGGTTTGCACTAAATTTGACGAAAATTTGCGAGGCGAAGATCAAGACTCCGCTAACCACGGGAGACAAAGACGGAGTTGCGAACGTTTCATTTCTCACCGATGAGACCGCTTCGGGCGACCAGAAAATCCTGAAGTCTTCCGCAGCGGCACCGCTTTTGTTTTGCCGGGACGTGAATTAGCTTACGTTTGCGTAAAAGGCAGACCGGCGGGCGGAACATCCGGCCGGATTTCCACCGGGAGGACAAACATGTTTCGCAAAATCAGCATGGCCTTGGCGGCCACATGGATCATGGCCGGCACGGCTTGGGCCGATCCGATCGAGGGCAACTGGAAAACGCAGGCCGGCGCGACCGCCGCCATAGCCGGCGGCGGCGGGGCATTCTCCATCACGCTCAAATCAGGCAAATTTTCCGGCAAGCGCATTGGTTCGTTCAAGGTGTCCGGCGCCAACAAATATACCGGGACCATAACCGACCCGGAGACCGACAAGACCTATTCCGGCAAGGCCTCGGTCTCAGGCGCTTCGCTCAAAATGAGCGGCTGCGTGCTCGGCGGGCTGATTTGCAGGACCCAGACCTGGCACAAGCTCTGATCGTTTTGACTGCCACAAATTGAAAACGGGGCCGAGAAGGCCCCGTTTTTGTTTGCGCCGTCTGTTTGAGTGCATCCTTCGTCCCTGTCACCAAGATTTGGGGGGCAGCAAGACTGCGGGCCGGCAGCACGACTGCGGCGACGCTCGTGGCCGGCGACCGCGCGGTAGCGGCGGGCACTCAACACTCCGTCGATAAGTTTGAACCGCAGATGAACGCCGGCATCAGAACCGGTTCAGTTGCATCAGGGCATTCTCATGCGTGTTGAAGGAGACACCACGCAATGTTCGCCCGCCGCTTCACCATCGTCTGCCTGCTGATGAGCCTGTTCGGCATGTTGTTCGCCATCCTGGTTGCCGAGGCCGGCCGCCCGGCCCGCTCCTGGGACCAGGCCAATTCCTGCCGGTTCGGTTGCCCGAGCCACCTTCGCCATTGAAGCCGGCAAAACCTTAGAGAGAAGAAACATACCATGAACCGCATCGTCGCCAACGCCCTCAAGGCCCTTCGGCTTGTGCCGCGGGCGACGCTCATCCTGACGGTTCTTGCAGCGCCGGTTCTGGCCGTGCCCACGATGCGCGCCGATGCCGGCTCGACGATCGAAGCGCCGGCGTTGAAGAAGAACGGCGTCGGCTTTGTGCTGTTGGTCAGCCTGCGACGCGGCTAGGGTCGATCGGCCTTCATTGAATCCATTCAATAATGAAAAACGACCCTTTGGCCCTCCCAACCGTATGGCCAAGCCTCTATATTGGGTCATGGAAAAGCGAATCTATCCCCAAGCCATAGACTCAGTCGTGATGCCGGAGCCGTTTGGCCGGCAGATCTTCAATGATGCCGGAAAGGCCGTCGCGGCCCTGCAGGCCCTCTACGACCGCAACACCAAATTCCTGCGCGATTCGTTTACGGCGCTCGCCGCAGGCGGCGACAACAACAAGCGCTACCGGGCCTTTTACCCCGAGGTCGGCGTCACCACGACTTCGTTCACCCAGATCGACTCGCGGCAGGCTTACGGCCATATGCCGACGCCTGGGCATTTCTCGACCACCATAACCCAGCCCGCCCTTTTCGAACGCTATCTCATCGAACAGCTTCGCCTGATCATGCGCAATCACGGCGTTCCGGTCACGGTTTCGGAATCGACGACGCCCATCCCGCTGCATTTCGCGTTCCTGGAAGGCTCCCATGTCGACGGCGCGGCAGCCGAGCGCATCAGGCGGCCGATCCGTGACCTGTTCGACGTGCCGGATCTCGACGGCACCGACGACCAGATCGCCAACGGCACGTTCGAAGTGGCTTTAGGCGAAGCCAGGCCGTTGGCGGCGTTCACGGCGCAACGCATCGACTACTCGCTGCACCGGATGTCGCACTATACGGCGACCAGTCCCCAGCATTTCCAGAATTTCGTGCTGTTCACCAACTACCAGTTCTACATCGACGAATTCGTCGCCCGTGCGCACGAGCTGATGGCGAAAGGCGGCGGCGGATACGTCGAATTCGTTGAGCCGGGAAATGTCGTCACCAAGGCTGGACAAAGCGCGCCTTGCCATGGCGTGGCGCCGCCGCGCCTGCCGCAGATGCCGGCCTATCATCTGAAGAAGCCGAACCATGGCGGCATCACGATGGTCAATATCGGCGTCGGCCCCTCCAACGCCAAGACGATCACCGACCACATTGCGGTGCTCAGGCCGCATGCCTGGGTGATGCTCGGCCATTGCGCCGGGCTGCGCAACACCCAGGCACTGGGCGACTATGTGCTGGCGCATGCCTATGTGCGGGAAGACCATGTTCTGGACGATGATCTTCCGGTCTGGGTGCCGATCCCGCCGCTGGCCGAAATCCAGGTGGCGCTGCAGGAGGCGGTCGCCGAAGTCACCGGTCTTTCCGGCTACGACCTCAAGCGTATCATGCGCACCGGCACCGTCGCCACCATCGACAACCGCAACTGGGAGCTGCGCGACCAGCGTGGGCCGGTGCAGCGGCTGTCGCAGTCACGGGCGATTGCGCTCGACATGGAATCGGCGACGATCGCGGCCAATGGCTTCCGTTTCCGCGTGCCCTATGGCACGCTGCTTTGCGTGTCCGACAAGCCCCTGCATGGCGAATTGAAGCTGCCCGGCATGGCGACCGAGTTCTACAAGCGCCAGGTGGCACAGCATTTGACCATCGGCATCAGGGCGATGGAAAAGCTGGCCGAGATGCCGATGGAACGGTTGCATTCGCGCAAGCTCAGAAGCTTTTCGGAAACGGCATTCCAGTAGCACCGATCGATCGACCGGAGCATGGCCAGAGCTTGGTAAGAGCGCAGCAGGGCATTTCGCCATCTTGATTGGGCCGCATTTCTACCGATAAGCAAAGTAGATGGCACGCGTTCGAAACATGATGACATCGGCGGCATTCGTCGCAATGCTCGGCTGCTCGGTCGCGCTGGTGGCTGGGTTTTTCGGAACGCTGCATCCGGCCCTCGATTCCTTCGCTCACTTCCGCGTTCATCTTGCCGTGCTGATGGCGCTTTGCGCGCTGCCGCTGCTCGCGACCTCGTTTCGCCTACAGGCCGCCGCAGCGCTGCTCTTTGCGGTGGCTGCCTTTGCCACCACGTCGAGCGCGTTGGGCTTATCTCGCCTGTGGCCGGTCCAGGCAGCCTACGAAGCCAACCCCGGCGACCAGCCCGTTTACCCCGGCAACCAGTCGGTCTATCCCGGTGACAAGGCGGTCTATCGCCTGCTGCAGATGAACCTGCGGTTCAACAACCCAACGCCTGAAAAGGTGCTGTCGCTGATCGGCCGGACCCAGCCTGATGTGATTACCCTCGACGAGGTATCCGACATGTGGAAGGCAAAGCTTGGACTGCTGTCCAGCGCCTACCCCTACCGGATCCTCTGCCCTTACCCAAATGGCGTGTTCGGCGTTGCGCTGCTGTCCAGACGGCCGTTTGCCGCCGGCACACAACCACGCTGCGACAGGCGCGGCGCGATTGCCATCGCGACAGTCGATTTCGGCGGAACCGACGTCGATGTCGCAGCCGTGCACCTCACCTGGCCATGGCCGTACAACCAATCACGGCAGATCGGCGGATTGTCGGAAGAGTTCGCATCGCTTGGCGAGACATCGATCATGGCAGGCGACTGCAATGCAGTGCCGTGGAGCGCCGCCGTCCGGCGCGTCGCAGATCTTGGCAAGCTGACCGTGGCGCCTTCGCCGGGGCCGACTTGGCTCTCCATCAAGCTGCCGGATTTCCTGCGCTTCGCCGGATTGCCGATCGACCAGGTTTTCAGCAAGGGCGCGGTTCTTATCCATTCGGTGTCGAGGCTGGAAGGCACCGGCTCCGACCATCTTCCGCTGATGGTGGAATTCTCGCTCAGGCCGGAACAGAAAAAGCCGGTCGATGAAGATGAAACTGCGACCGCATCCGTGACACAGCACGGCAGGAATCGAGGCTGAGCGCCTACTGCTTGCGCAACAGGGCACCGATGAGGCGTTCGACATGGCCGCCGTGGCGATGCTCGCGCGCGTCGAAGGCGTTCTGTTTCGCCTCGTATTCGGCATAGACGGCCTTGATCCGGCGCCTCGCCTCGCGGTGCGTCTTGCTGCAAACCCAGTTGTCGGCGAACTCCAGTCCCGTGATCGATCTTTCGGTCGCCCGCATCATTGTCCTGGCGATGCGGCCATGGTTATGCTCGTGAGCACGAACGCCGGCGAAGAACCGATTCCAGCGCTTCTGAAGCGCCGGTCTCGCGGCTGAGACCATGCGGGGTAAGGTGTAGGTGAGATCGAGTGTCCCATTGGCCTGCCGCAGCCGACAGACGCCACCCTCCCTGCTGATCTCAAGGTCCCAACTTACGGTATAGGCGGTCAGCGCGATGGCGTGCGTCATAAAGCCGTGCCGCTTCGGGCCGTTGCGGTCCATGGCCTCGATCAGGGCGGCGCCCGTGGTTCCTGATATGTCGTACGTCCGGGTCTTGACCAGCACCTTCGTGTCAGCCGATGCCGACGGTGCGAAGCCGCACAAGCCACCAATCGCCACAAGGCACGTCAAAACCGCCAGGCGCATGGTCATCTCTCCGGTCAGAAGGGAAAGGAACCACAAGCGCCGCGCCGCTTCAACTTTTTTTAGACACCGCAAATATAATAGGCCTTTACCGGCTTTCATTTTGGTCGACGTCGAGATGGCCGGCGGGGCCGTTCTGGCAGGCTACATGTTCTGGTAGACTGGTCCCTCACCACCCTGTGGCGGCACCCAGGTTATGTTTCGGTTCGGGTCCTTGATGTCGCAAGTCTTGCAGTGGACGCAGTTCTGCGCGTTGATGACGAAGCGCACGTCCTTCGCCTCGGGATCGGCGGCGGCGTTGCCATCCTTGTCGACCCATTCGTAGACGCCGGCCGGGCAGTAGCGTGTCGAGGGCCCGGCATAGACATCGTGTTCGGAACGCTGCTGCAGGTCCATATCCGCGACCAGCAGGTGGACAGGCTCGTTTTCCTCGTGGTTGGTGTTTGAGAGAAACACCGAGGACAGGCGGTCGAAGGTGAGCACGCCGTCCGGCTTGGGATAGGCGATCTTCTTATGCTTAGCGGCCGGTTCCAGCGTCGCATAGTCGGCCTTGCCGTGCTTCAGCGTGCCGAAAGGCGAGAAGCCGAACAGCGAATTCAGCCACATGTCGAGGCCGCCAATACCGACGCCGACGACGGTGCCGAAGCGCGACCATAATGGCTTGACGTTGCGCACCTTCTTCAAATCCTTGCCGATATCGGTCGCCCGCCATGCCGCCTCGTAAGTAGCCGGTTCGTCATTGGCACGGCCGGCGCCGATCGCCTCGGCGATATGCTCGGCCGCCAGCATTCCGGAGAGCACGGCATTGTGCGAGCCCTTGATGCGCGGCACGTTGACGAAGCCGGCAGCACACCCAATCAGCGCGCCACCGGGGAAGGACAGTTTCGGCACCGACTGCCAGCCGCCCTCGGTGATGGCACGGGCGCCATAACCCAGCCGCTTGCCGCCCTCGAATGTGCCTTTAATCGCCGGGTGGGTCTTGAAGCGCTGGAATTCATCGAAAGGCGACAGATAGGGGTTCTTGTAATTGAGGTGGACGACGAAGCCGACCGCCACGTGGTTGTCTTCCAAATGGTAGAGGAAGGAGCCGCCGCCGGTCTTCATGTCGAGCGGCCAGCCGAAGGAATGCTGGACAAGGCCTGGCCGGTGGAGCTCCGGCTTGATCTGCCAGAGCTCCTTGAGGCCGATGCCGTATTTGCCGGGCTCGCGGCCGTCGGAAAGATGGTATTTGGCGATCAGTTGCTTGGCCAGCGAGCCGCGCGCGCCCTCGCCGATCAGCACATATTTGCCCATCAGCGCCATGCCCGGCGCGAAGCCCGGGCCATGCGTGCCGTCTTTCTCGACGCCCATATCGCCGGTGACAACGCCGGTGACCGCGCCCTCGTCGCTGTAAATGAGGCCCACCGCGGCAAAGCCCGGGTAGATCTCGACGCCCAGCGCCTCGGCCTTGGTCGCCAGCCAGCGGCAGACATTGCCGAGCGAAACGATGTAGTTGCCGTGGTTGTTCATCAGCGGCGGCATCAGGATGTTGGGCAGACGGAACGAACCGGCAGGGCCGAGGACCAGGAAATGGTCTGCCGTAACCGGCGTCTTGAACGGATGTCCCTCTTCGTCACGCCAGCCCGGCAGCAGCCGGTCGATGCCGATCGGGTCGACTACGGCGCCAGACAGGATGTGGGCGCCGACTTCGCCGCCCTTTTCCAGGACGACGACTGAAAGCTCGGGATTGACCTGCTTGAGACGGATCGCCGCGGCGAGGCCGGCCGGACCAGCGCCGACGATGACCACGTCGAATTCCATGCTTTCGCGTTCGATCTCGCTCATCAACCCCTCACTGGCTGCCGCATTTGCGCATCTTGCTGGCTTATCCGCTGCATAGCGCATCAATTCGCGACGCGAAACCGGCGCTGACGTGACAATGCCGATTTCGTCAAAAAGTCGCGCATCGTACTACAAAATCACGGTTTGCGGTCCACCGGAACATCGATCCCGGCCAGTCCCCATTTTAAGGAGAGCCGGCGCCCTGACGTTTTTAATTGTTCGACGGCTTGCTTATCGGCCATACTTCGCACCATGCGCATATACGGGCCAATTGGCTTTTCATCGACGCGCTTTTTTTCCGCGCCCGGACGGATTTGCCGGGCGCTCGTTTTGGCCCTTTTGCCGCTGATGCCCGTTGGCGCCCATGCCGAGCCGCAGAGGGTCTGGGCGGCCGGAGCCTACTCCTTTTCCGACGAGCTGGGCGGCTTCCGCATCACCAGCGCCTCGGGCATCGGGACAAAGGAGGACCCGCTTGTCATCACCGAAGAGCTGAACTCGGCAACACCGGTGACACTGACTATCCGCACGACGAAGCCGATCCATCCCTTCGGCACCGCGGGCCAATTTGCGAACGGCCTCATGTATATGCGCATCGACGTGCTCAATAACAGCGGCCAGGCCTGGGTCGAGTTCCAGTTCGAGCTCCAGGAGGTGCTCCACCGGCCGAGCGTGTTCGGCGACGGCCTGTCATTCGACCAGCGCAACAAGACGCCTGACAACATCTGGTCGAGCAGCTTTGCCGATTTCGATCGCGACTTCGAACCCTATGATCGGCTGCTGTTCAAGAGTGGCAAGATCGACCCGCTGAAGACAGCAAAATTCGATTACCTGATCACCGACTACACACCGCGCTGGACGTTCTATCTGGTTCAGGATCCGCGTATACCGTCGAGCTAAGGGTCCTGTTTATGTCGTTCCCAAAACCGCTATGCACCCTCGGGTCAGGCCCGAGGGCATGCTTTCGGGCGACATGCATTACTTGCAAATTCTTGCTGCGCGGCCGAATGTGAAAGCATGACTGCCGTTTCCCGAGACAACCGACCTGCTATCGCCGACCTGCTGGCCTTTTACGCCAGCGCCGGCGTCGATGAAGCGCTCGAAGAGGAGCCGCTGAATAGGTTTGCCGAGGCTGCGTCAAAGTCGCCTGAGCCGGCGCCAGCGACAGTTACGCCGACAACTGGTGAAAACGCCGCACTGCCACGCTCGACAAGCCTGTCACGCGCCGGAATGGGCGAAAGGCAAGGCGCGGCACCGGCGGTGCGCCCCCCGTCCGGTACGGCGACGGTGCCCGATGAGCAACAAGCGGCATTGGCGCGGCAATTGGCAACGAGGGCGACGAGCCTGGACGAGCTTCGCCAGCACATGGCGGCATTCGACGGCTGCAATCTCAAATTCACCGCCAAGAACCTGGTGTTCGCCGACGGCAATCCGAATGCCGCGGTGATGCTGGTCGGCGAGGCGCCCGGCCGCGACGAGGACCTCGAGGGATTGCCGTTCGTCGGCCGCTCGGGCCGGCTGCTCGACCAAATGCTGGCCGCGATCGGACTCGACCGGACCTCGGCCTACATCGCCAATGTCATTCCCTGGCGACCGCCGGGCAACCGCACGCCGACACCGCACGAGACCGAGATTTGCCGGCCATTCATCGAACGGCAGATCGAGCTGGTCAAGCCGAAGGTGCTGGTCAACCTGGGCGGCCCCTCGGCAAAGACCTTGCTCAACACCACCGAGGGCATCCTGCGGCTGCGCGGCAATTGGCGCGTCCACACGACCGCCTCCGGTATTGCCATTCCCGCCATGCCGACCCTTCACCCGGCCTATCTCTTGAGAACCCCCGCTCACAAGAAGCTGGCGTGGCGGGATTTCCTCGAGGTGAAAGCGAAGCTGCGGGCGCTCGGTTGACGACCAGCGTTTCCTCGCCCCGCAAAGAGGGGAGAAGAAGCGCTATAACCTGCCCGGTAATTGAAATACATCCGCTGCCGGCCTAGTCATACGCTCATGACAGCAACCCAGACTTCCGCCGGCAGCCTTATTCGCGAATGGCGCACGCGCCGTCGAATGAGCCAACTCGATCTCGCCATGGAAGCCGAAATCTCGCAACGGCATCTGAGCTTCGTGGAAAGCGGCCGCGCGGCGCCCTCGCGCGACATGGTGCTGCATCTGGCCGAGCAGCTGTCGATCCCGCTGAGGCAGCGCAACCAGCTCCTGCTGGCCGCGGGCTTTGCCCCTAGCTTCAGCGAGCGTTCGCTCACCGATGCCTCGCTGGCGCCGGCGATGGCAGCCGTCGAGATCGTGCTCAAGGGGCACGAACCCTTCCCAGCGCTCGCTGTCGACCGGCACTGGAACCTGGTATCGGCAAACGCCGCCATCGGCCCGTTCCTCGCCGACGTCGCCGAGGCGTCCTTGCTGACGCCCCCGGTCAATGTGCTGCGGCTCAGTCTGCACCCCGGTGGCGTCGCGCCGCGCATCGTCAACCTCGCCGAATGGCGCGCGCATCTTCTCGATCGGCTGAAACGCCAGAACGACGCTACTGGCGATCCGGTTCTGGTCGAACTGGAGCGCGAGCTTCGGACCTATCCGTCCGGCCTGAACGGCGCACGGCCGGTGCCGGTCGAGCCGAACGCGATCGTGCACCCGCTGCGGCTCGCGCATGGCGATGCCGTGCTGTCGTTCATCAGCACCATCACCGTGTTCGGCACGCCGCTTGACGTGACGCTGTCGGAACTGGCGATCGAATCCTTTTTCCCCGCCGACGAACAAACGCGGACGGTGCTGGTGCGATTGGCGAAAGACCGGGCCGAGCTGCCCTGATCATCCTTGCGGCGGGGTCGCCTGGCGGGTGCGGGCACGTTCGAGGCCAAGCTGGCGCTCGCGCCAGATGATGAAGATGCCAGCGGCAACGACGATCAGGCCGCCGATGAGCATATGAACCGTCGGGACGTCGCCGAAAGCGAGATAGCCGACGACTATGCCAAGCAGCATCGACGTGTATTCGAAGGGCGCCACGACCGAGGCCTCCGCATGGCGATAGGCTGCCGTCATCAGAATCTGAGCGACCCCGCCGCAAAAGCCTGCAGCAATGAGCAGGCCCGCCTGGACCGGGGTCAGCGCCTGCCAGCCGAACGGCAGCGACAGCAACGCCAGGACGCTCGCCGTCACCGAAAACCACAGCACGATGGTTGCCGTAGGCTCGCTCTGGACGAGATTGCGCACCAGCAGCATGGCGACAGCCGAGATCGCTGCCGCGACCAGGGCGGCGATGACGCCGATCACCTCCTGATCGCCGAGTGCTGCGCCCGAACCCAGCAGCGTCAGTTCCGGCCATGAGATGACCAGCACCCCGACCAGTCCAACCGCAACCGCGCTCCAGCGATAGACGCGGATCGCTTCGCCGAGGAAGATCGAACTGAACACCACCACCAGCAGCGGCTGTGCGTAGTTCAGCGTGATCGCTTCCGGCAGCGGCAGCCGTATCAGCGCGAAGAAGCCAAGCCCCATGGCGCAGACGCCTACAACGCCGCGCGCAATGTGGTTGAGCGGGCGCTTGGTCGAAAACGCGGTGCCAAGCTTTCCCTGGAAGGCCAGGAAGACGACGATCGGAAAGATGGCGAAAAAGGAGCGGAAGAAGACGATCTGGCCGGCCGGCACCGTGCCCGCCGCCTTGATGCAGGACGACATGGCGACAAAGACCGCCACCGACACGATCTTGAGCATGATCCCGGTCAGCGTGTTGTGCCCGCCGGGATGGTCCGTCGGGTTCACTTAGCAGCTGCTTCCTGGATCGCTGCCCAGATGCGCGCCGGTGTTGCCGGCATGTCGATATGCCTGATGCCGTAGGCGCGATAGAGCGCATCCGTCACCGCGTTGAGCGCGGCCGGCGTTGCTCCGATCGTGCCCGCCTCGCCTGCTCCCTTGATGCCAAGTGCATTGGTGGTCGAGGGCACGTTGCGGGTCTCGAAATGGAAGAACGGGAAATCGTCGGCGCGCGGCATGGCGTAATCCATGAAGCTCGCCGTCAACAGCTGCCCGTCGTCGTCATAGACGGTGTTCTCCGTCAGCGCCTGGCCGATGCCCTGGACGACGCCGCCATGCACCTGGCCGGCCAGCAGAATCGGGTTCACGGTGACGCCGAAATCGTCGACGATCGTATAGCGGACAATCTCCGTCATGCCGGTGTCGGGATCGATCTCGACTTCGCAGATGTGGGTGCCGTTCGGATAGGTGCATTCGTCCTGCGCGAATTCGCCAAAGCCCTTGAGATCGTCCGGGTTCTTGGCGGCCTTGGCGATGGCCGAAAAATCGATCATGCGGTCGGTGCCGACGATGCGGGCAACGCCGTTGGACAATTCGATGTCGCCGGCCGAGGCTTCCAGCTCATCCGCTGCGATGCGCTTGATCTTGTTGGCCAGATCTTCGCCCGCGCGAGAAGCTGATACACCGCCAAGGGGTATGGAGCGCGAGCCGCCGGTGCCGCCGCCGGCTTTCAGTTCGTCGGTGTCGCCCTGGCGGACATGGATCTTGTCGATGTCGAGATGAAGCTTTTCCGAGAGGAACTGCGCATAAGCCGTCGCGTGCCCCTGCCCGTTGGTCTGGGTGCCGATCTTCAGCGTCACCGTGCCGTCGCCGTTCAATTCGACAAAGGCCGGTTCAGAGCCCGGAAAGGCACAGGCCTCGATATAGGTCGCCATGCCGATGCCGCGGATTTTGCCGGCCACCTTCGACTGCGCCAGCCGCTCCGGAAACGCCCGCCACTCCGCCTCTTCGATGGCGCGGTCCATATGGCCTGCGAATTCGCCGGTATCATAGAGGCGGTCCGTCTGCGTGCGATAGGGAAACTGCTCAGGCCGAATGAAATTGCGCCGGCGGATCTCTTCGACTGGCAAGCCCAGATCGTGGGCGCAGGCGTCGACGAGCTTTTCCAGGAGGAATGCTGCTTCCGGGCGGCCGGCGCCGCGATAGGCATCGACCGGGCAGGTATTGGTGTAGAGGCCGGTCACCGAAACATCGAGCGCCTGGATGTCGTAGACGCCGGTCGACATGGTGACGCCGATATAGGGGATGAATGGGCCGTATTGCGAGACATAGGCGCCGATATTGGCGAGAAGATCGACCTTCATGCCGAGGAAGCGGCCGTCCTTGTCCATTGCCATCTCAGCGGTCACGACATTGTCGCGGCCTTGCGCATCGGTGAGGAAATGCTCGGTGCGGTCGCCGGCCCATTTCACCGGACGGCCAAGGCGCCTGGCGGTCTCGAGCACCAGCGGATGTTCGCGATAGACGAAGCTTTTCGGTCCGAAGCCGCCGCCGACATCAGGCGTGATGACGCGCAGCTGGTTCTTCCTGATCTTGAACACATCGGCCAGGATGTACTGCATGGAATGCACGCCCTGCGAGCCCGTGGTCAGCACGAAGCGATTCTCTTGCGTGTTCCACTCGCCGATCGCCGAGCGCGGCTCGATGTAGTTGCAGACCAGCCGGTTGTTGATGAACTCTATGCGGGTGACATGCGCCGCCCTGGCGAATGCCGCCGCGGTCTTCGCCTGGTCGCCGATGTGGTAGCTGAAGGCACGGTTGGAGCCGAGTTCCGGCCAGACCAGCGGCGTGCCTTCGTCAAGCGCCGTGGCGGTGCCGGACGCGGCATCCTCGGCCTCGTAATCGACCTCGATCAATTCGGCCGCGTCCTGCGCCAGGGTGCGGCTGTCGGCGACGACGAAGGCAACGGCGTCGCCGACATAATTGACTCGGTCGCAGCAAAGGACCGGAATGTCGCGGGTCGGCGCCTTGGTGCCGTCCGGCTGCCTCTGCATGACGCCGGATTTCAGCTTGCCGAGATGAGCAAGGTCCGCACCAGTCAGCACCAGATGGACGCCAGGTGCCGCCTTGGCCGCCTCGGTCGAACCGATGGTGAAGCTTGCCTTGGCCACCGGCGATCGCAGGACGTAGCCGTGCAGGAGGCCAGCCGGCTGGATGTCGTCCGTGTAGCGACCGAGACCCTTGATGAAGGCTTGGTCCTCGCGACGCAGCACAGAGGCGCCCATGCCGAATTTCGGTGTGACGACAGTCATGAATGCCTCGCGATGATGATGGGAGAACGAGTGCCTGAAATAGGCACTGCGCCAGTTTTGTCGAGTGACGGTTTCGTGTAAAGAGCGCGTGCTTCAAATTTCTTAGACCAGCGGATCCACCTGCCGCTGCGGGAATCGACAGGAAACCCCACGGAATGCGCACGGACACCGGCCAGGTCTTCAAGCTCGAAGACTATCGCCCCACCGATTATCTCATTCCGGAAACCGGCCTGACTTTCCGCCTGTCACCAGAAGCCACGCGCGTCATCGCCGTGCTGACGGTCGAACGCCGCGACGGTGTCGCGGCGTCAGTGCCGCTGGTGCTGGACGGCGATGGATTGACGCTCAGCCGCCTCGCAATCGACGGCCGGACACTCACGCCGGCAGATTTTCTTACCACGCCCGATCAGCTGACGATCACCACGCTGCCCGCAGCATCCCACTTCCAGCTCCTGATCGAAACCGAGCTGGCGCCGGCGCACAACGAAGCCCTGATGGGCCTCTATCGCTCCAGCAACGTCTATTGCACGCAATGCGAGGCCGAGGGCTTTCGGCGCATCACCTATTTTCTCGACCGTCCCGATATCCTGTCCGTCTATACGGTGCGCATCGAGGCGCGGCACCACGAGGCGCCACTGCTTCTTTCCAACGGCAACCCGGCTGGAAGCGGCGAACTTGCCGACGGCTGGCATTACGCAGTCTGGCACGACCCCTTCCCCAAGCCGTCCTATCTGTTCGCCCTGGTGGCGGGCGCTCTCGGCAAGGTCGCGGACAGCTTCGTCACGTTGTCTGGTCGGAAGGTCGAGCTCGGCATTTATGTCGAGCCGGGCAAGGAGGGGCTCGCCGGCTATGCCATGGACGCCCTGAAACGGTCGATGAAATGGGACGAGGAGGCGTTCGGCCGCGAATACGACCTCGACGTCTTCAACATCGTTGCCGTGTCCGACTTCAACATGGGCGCGATGGAGAACAAGGGCCTCAACATCTTCAACGACAAATATGTGCTGGCCGACCAGGAGACCGCCACGGACGCCGATTTCGCCAATATCGAAGCGATCATCGCGCATGAGTATTTCCACAATTGGACTGGCAACAGAATCACTTGCCGCGACTGGTTCCAGCTTTGCCTGAAGGAAGGGCTGACGGTCTTCCGCGATCATGAATTCTCCGCTGACCAGCGCTCGCGAGCGGTGAAACGCATTGCCGAAGTGCGCACATTGCGGGCACATCAGTTTCCCGAAGACCAGGGACCGCTGGCGCATCCTGTGCGGCCGCGCCGCTACCGCGAGATCAACAATTTCTACACGGCGACAGTCTATGAAAAGGGCTCGGAAGTGGTGCGCATGATCCGTACCATTCTCGGCAGCGAGACGTTCCGGGCCGGCATGGATCTCTATTTCGAGCGTCATGACGGCGAGGCTGCGACGATCGAGGACTTCATCAAGGTGTTCGAAGATGTGTCCGGCCGCGACCTCTCGCAATTTTCGCTCTGGTACCATCAGGCGGGGACGCCCAATCTGACGATCAGTTCGACGCACAATGCGGCAGCGCAGGAGTTCACGCTCGAGATCGAGCAGTCGGTGCCGCCGACGCCGTCCGAAAGCCGCAAGCGGCTGATGCATATTCCGCTTGCCTTCAGCCTAGTCGGCACCGACGGCAAAGCGATAGCCTATAGCGGCGTCGAGGGGGCCGGCGTCGAGGACGGCGTCATCCATATCCGCAGGCGCCGGCACATGGTGCGCTTCTCGGGCGTTGGCGAGCGCCCGGCGATGTCGCTCAATCGCGGCTTTTCGGCGCCGGTGACGCTTTCGGTCGAGCAGAAGGCCGACGATCAGTTCTTCCTTGCCGGCCATGACAACGATACCTTCTCGCGCTGGCAGGCGTTCAACACGCTTTTGACCGAGGCGCTGATATCAGCCTTCCGCCAGGTCCTTGACGGCCAGCAGCCCGGTTTCGCATCACGGTTGACCGGGCTTGCCGGCAAAATAGCCGGCGACGAGACGCTCGAACCGGCCTATCGGGCGCTGGCTGTGGCGCTTCCGAGCGAAGCCGATATCGCCCGCGACATCGGCAAGAACATCGATCCCGATGCCATCTTCTCCGCCCGCGAGGCGCTGACGGCCGCGATCGCCGAGGCCAACCGCGAGATATTCTCCGACCTCTACCATCGACTGGCCGACAAGGACGCTTTCAGTCCGGATGCGGCGAGCGCCGGGCGCCGGGCGCTGCGCAACATCCTGCTCGACTATCTCTCGCTGCTGCCGGGAGGCGCGGCGCTTGCGGCCCGGCATTTCCAGTCCGCGACCAACATGACGGACCGCGCCGCCGCACTGACCGTGCTTGCGCTCCGCCACAGCGGTTCGCCCGAGACGGTCAAGGCGCTGGCCGACTTCGAAGCGAAATATACGACCGATCCGCTGGTGATGGACAAATGGTTCCAGATCCAGGCCAGCGTGCCCGGCCCGCAAACCATTTACGCGGTGCGCGCCCTGACCAGCCATCCGGCCTTCTCGATGGCCAACCCGAACCGGGTGCGCTCGCTCGTCGGCACGTTTTCCAGCGCCAACCAGACCGGCTTCCATCGCGCCGACGGCGAAGGCTACAGGTTTTTCGTCGAAACGGTCCTGCAGGTCGAAAAGCGCAATCCGCAGTTGGCCGCCCGGCTGGCGACAGCACTCAGATCATGGCGCTCGCTCGAACCTGCCCGGCAGGCCAAGGCAAGGGAAGCGCTGCTTTCGATCTCCAATGCCGAGAACCTATCGGCCGATTTGCGGGACATCGTCGAGCGCACGCTGGCGTGAGGGTTCCCCTCCCCCTTGAGGGGAGGGTGGACAGCCGCCGAAGGCGGATGGAAGGGTGGGGTCACTGCGGCAGTACGCGGCGTCGACCGACGCCACCCGCCCCGACCTTTGATTTAAAAGGTGGAGCGCTTCGCCGGGGACCCCTCCCGGCCCTACGGGCCACCCTCCCCCCAAGGGGGAGGGAAAGTCGGCGCCGAACTATTTTAGTCGATTTTTAATCTTTTTTCGCCGCGCCTATGGACAAGCCGAATCACCTTTGATTCTTTAGCTGAAGATTCGGAAGTGCGGCGTCGCCGGATCATCAAGCAGATTTAAAATCGGGGAGAGCCATTTATGGCGAAGGCGGACGCGTGGGGCGCGCCCGGAGGGACAGCTTTTGAGCGGCGTGAGGCGAGAAGCGATGGTCTCGCCGGCAACGCGCGGCTCATCGCCGAACCCGCCTACCGACGGCTTCTGGCAGCCGAGCCATTGTTGCGCCGATCGATACCGGCCCTCATCATCATTTTCCTGGTCGTCATCGCGGCGCTGCGGTTCCTGTCGCTGATGAACGAGCGTGACGACGTGGAACGCGACGCCAAGGCGATCCTCTCGCTCGCGGCAGGCCAACTGGCCAGTTCGATTAGCGTGGATGCGAACTTGGGCTCAACGCCTGGCGCGACGCAGGACCTGTTGGAGGGCATCAGCCGTCAGGGCGCGATGGGCCGAAGCCACGTGCTTGCGGTCACCGACAGCGCGTTCAAGATCGTTACCGTGACACCGCAATCGACCGGCTGGGAAGGGCGGTCGCTCGACGCCATCGCCCAGGGCGGTCAGCCGCTGTTCATGTTCGGCGACCGCGCCGGGGTGATGGAGGTCAGAATCGGCGGCCAGGACTGGTATGCGGCGGTGAGCCTGACAAACGGCAGGAACAGTGCTGCCGCAGCGCTCGTTCCGCAGGATGCGGTCTTCTACACCTGGCGCAAGACTGTTTCGCTCAACGTCACGCTGTTCGTGCTGACAGCCGGCGTACTGATCGTCATCCTCTACGCCTATTTCGGCCAGGCGGCGCGCGCCCAGGCGGCCGACCGCATTTATCTCGAAGCGCACCAGCGCATCGACATGGCGCTGGTGCGCGGCCGCTGCGGCCTGTGGGACTGGGACATGGTCCGCGGCAAGATGTACTGGTCGCGCTCGATGTACGACATGCTGGGCTATGAGCCCTGCGACGCAATGCTGTCGTTCGGCGAGGTCGACGAGATCATCCATCCCGAGGATGGCGACCTGTTCCAGCTCGCCAACAGAATCGTCGCCCGCGAGATCGATCACATCGACCAGGTGTTCCGGATGCGCCATGCCGACGGACAATGGGTGTGGATGCGCGCAAGGGCGCAGGTGATCGACCCGGAAGCGCCGGAGATCCAGCTGATCGGCATCGCCGTTGACGTCACCGAGCAGCGGCACCTGGCGCTGCGCTCCGAGGCCGCGGATCTTCGCCTGCGAACGGCCATCGAAAACATCAACGAGTCCTTCGTGCTCTGGGATTCCGCCCAGCACCTGATCATGTGCAATTCCAAGTACCAGCAGGACAACGGTCTGTCGGATCGCGACGTGATGCCAGGCGCCTCGCGCGCCGTTCTCGAAGATCGCATGCTTGCCTTCGCTTCGGAGCGCCGGCTTGCCAACACCAACGGGCAGCAAGGCGGCGTGACCTTCGAGCGGCAGCTTGCCGATGGCCGCTGGCTGCAGGTGAACGAGCTGCGGACCAGGGACGGCGGCACCGTCTCGGTCGGCTCCGACATCACCCAGATCAAGCTGCACCAGGAGAAGCTGGTCGACAGCGAGCGCCGGCTGATGGCGACGATCCACGATCTCAGCCTTGCCCGCCGGGCGGAGGAAGAGCGGTCGCGCGAACTGGTCGAGCTCAATCGCAAATACATGAAGGAAACCGAGCGCGCCGAGGCGGCGAACCGGGCCAAATCCGAGTTCCTGGCCAACATGTCGCATGAATTGCGCACGCCGCTCAACGCTATCATCGGCTTCTCGGAGCTGATGGAACAGGCGCTGTTCGGGCCCTTGGGTTCGCCGCGCTACGAGGAATATGCCACCGACATCAACGGCAGCGGCAAATATCTTCTGGGCGTCATCAACGACATCCTCGATATGTCGAAGATCGAGGCCGGCCAGTTCTCGATGGATCAGGAGGAAATCGACCTCTGTCCGCTGATGAGGGAAACGGTGCGCGTCATCTCGCTGCAGGCAGCGGAAAAGTCGATCACCGTCGAAACCCGCATCCCCGATTCACTGACGCTGTTCGCCGACCGCCGGGCGATCAAGCAGATCATCATTAATCTGCTGTCGAATGCGGTGAAATTTACCGGCCAGGGCGGCCGCATCGCGGTAAGGGCCCGCAACACGTCCAGTGCTCTGGTCCTGACGATCGAAGACAATGGCTGCGGCATCCCCAAGGAGGCGCTGAGCAAGCTCGGGCGGCCGTTCGAACAGGTGCAGAACCAGTTTTCCAAGAGCCATGCCGGTTCCGGCCTTGGCCTTGCCATCTCACGCTCGTTGGCCGAGCTTCAGGGCGGCGCCTTGAAAATCCGCTCCACCGAAGGCACCGGCACGATCGTGTCGGTGCGCATTCCGATCAAGAAGTCGACGCAGCCGGTCAGGGCCGCCGCCTGACTCTCTGTTGTCGTGAAGCGGTTGGAACTTTCGGAAACGCCGAATGGACAGCGCCCCCGATGCTTTTCGAAACAGCCGTTTGGCGTTGTGACGTCATGATCGTTTCGCACGAAGCAAAAGGTCGAAATCCTTTCTCACCTTTTGCGATGTCTCCTTGAGGTGCGCTTCCAGCACACCGAAATCCGGCAGGTCGGTAACCGCCAGAAGCAGATCCGAAAGCCCCGGCGGAACGTCGTCCCGTTCGAATACGCCGGTGATGCAGAGCCGCGTCATCTGGGTCAGCGCCAGATAAAGCGCATAAGCATCGCAAAGCTCTTGCCTGACCTGGACCTCAGCGAAATCCGGCGCCAGCCTCGACAGGACTTCCGCCGTCCCGGTGATTCGGCGGCCGGCTTCGACCTTTCCCGTGATCACCGCCACCTGCGCGATGAATTCGAGATCGATGAGACCGCCCGGAATCAGCTTGATGTCCCAGAGATCGCGTGGCGGCTTCTCCTTCTCGATCATCGTGCGCATCTCGGACGCCTCGGCCATCACCTTGGCGCTGTCGCGCGGCAGGGCAAGCACCGCCGCCACCTCGGCCTCGGCCTCGGTGCACAGCGTTTGATCGCCACCGATCGCGCGAGCCCTGGACAGCGCCATGTGTTCCCATGTCCAGGCGTCCTTGCGCTGGTACTTCTTAAAGGCATCGACATGGGTCGCCACCGGCCCCTTGTTGCCGGACGGCCGCAAGCGAAGGTCGAGCTCGTAGAGAACGCCCTCGGCGGTCGGCGCGGACACGGCTGATATCAGCCGCTGCGTCATCCTGCTGTAATAGTGGGATGGGGCGAGCGGCTTGTCGCCATCGGATTCTTCGGCATCGGTGTCGTGATCATAGAGCAGAATAAGGTCGACGTCGGAGCCGGCCGTCAATTCGCGACTGCCGAGCTTGCCCATGCCGAGCAGCGCAACGGTGCCGCCGGCGATGCGACCGTGGCGCAGCGCGAACTCGGCGATGACCGCCTGCAGCGCCGCTTCGATGGTGAGATCGGCCAGATCGGAAAAGGCGCGGCCGGCGCGGGCCGGATCGATCGAGCCGGCAAGCAGCCTGACGCCGATCAGGAATTTTTGCTCGGACGCAAAGATGCGCAAGCGGTCGAGCACGTCCTCATAGTCTCTGTCGCCTTCGAGGAAGGCGGCGAGACGGCCGGACAGATAGGCGCGGTCCGGCAGTTCGGTCAAAAGGGCCGGATCAAGCAGGCCGTCAAACACGTGCGGCCGGCGCGTGATGATGGCGGCCAGCCGGGGAGCCGCGCCCATGATCGTCGCCAGCAGCTTCAGCAGAGCCGGATTGGACTGGAGCAGCGAGAAGAGCTGGATGCCGGCGGGCAGGCCGGCGAGGAATTCGTCGAAGCGCATCAACGCCTCGTCCGCCCGGCGCGTCTGACCGAAGGATTGCAGCAGCGCCGGCGTCAGTTCGGTCAGCCGCTCGCGCGCCTCGGCCGACTGGGTGACGCGATAGCGGCCGAAATGCCAGCCGCGGATAACCCGGCAGATGTCGCTCGCCCGCTGAAATCCCAGTCTCTGCAGGGTCTGCAACGTATCGGGGTCATCGACATCGCCGGTAAAGACCAGATTGCCGATGCCGGCCGAAAGCTCGGGCGCGGTTTCGAAAAGCGCTGCGTAGTGACGTTCGACCTGATGGAGTGCGGCGCGGAAGGCCTCGGCAAAGACCGCCGCATCGGCAAGACCGAGCATTCGGGCAATGCGTTCGAGCCCTTCGTCATCTTCCGGCAGTATATGGATCTGCTCGTCGGCGACCATCTGGACGGCATGCTCGACACGGCGCAGGAACCAGTATTGCCGAGCGAGCGCGTCGCGCGCATCGGCCGTAATCCAGCCGCGTGCCGCAAGCTGGCCAAGCATCGGCACGGTCTCGCGGCCGCGCAGCTCGGGGAAGCGACCGCCGGCGATGAGCTGCTGGGTCTGGACGAAGAATTCGATCTCGCGAATGCCGCCGCGGCCGAGCTTGACGTTGTGGCCCTTCACCGCGATCTCGCCGTGGCCCTTGTGGGCGTGGATCTGGCGCTTGATCGAATGGACGTCGGCGATCGCCGCGTAGTCCATGTATTTGCGCCAGATGTAGGGCTGGAGGTCCTTCAGGAACGCAGCACCGGCGGCGAGATCGCCGGCCACCGGACGCGCCTTGATCATGGCCGCGCGCTCCCAGTTCTGGCCGCGCGCCTCGTAGTAGCGCAGTGCCGCCTCGACCGGGATCGCCAGCGGCGTCGAACCGGGATCGGGACGAAGCCTGAGGTCGGTGCGGAAAGCATAGCCGTGTTCGGTGCGGTCCTGGAGAATGCGGACCAGCCGGCGGGTCAGGCGCGAAAACAGCTCCGTCGCATCGAGCGGATCGACGACGGCTGGCGCCTGCGGGTCGAAGAAAACGACGAGGTCGATGTCGGAGGAGAAGTTCAGCTCATGCGCGCCAAGCTTGCCCATGCCGAGCAGGATCCAGCCCGACCGGCGCGCCGGATCCTCGGGGTCCGGAAGTTTGAGCTTGCCCTGTCCGTGCGCGTCGCGAAGCAGGAAGTCGACAGCAGCGCGGGTGCAGGCGTCGGCAAGATCGCTCAGCCGCCGTACTGTGATTGCAGTTTCAGCCTCGCCTGAAAGGTCGGCCAGCGCGATCAGGATATGCGCTTCCGCTTTCCATTGCCGCAGCTCCATCATTAGGCTGTTTTCAGAAATGCCTTCCGCCCGCGCCGCCTTGTCGATCGCGGCGCCGATCGACGCCAACCGGGTCTCGACGGTCTCATCGAAAAGCGCATCAAGGATCTGCGGGCGGCGGCGCACGGTGCCCCGCAGGAATGGCGACAGATCGAACACTGCCGCGAGGAACTCCTGACTGGCGCCCTTGCCGGCGAGAAATTTCGCGAGCCGGGTAAGCCCGTCTTCCTGCGCGGCGGAAGTGATTTCCGACAATTCCCGCCTGGCGCGGTTCTGATCCAGGGGAGCGAGCTTTGCCGCCGGCTTCAAAAGCCAGTTGGTCTGTTCCCCAGCCGCCCTCACCGCCATCAGCGATCCTCCCGTTCGGGAAAACTCATGACGACGGACAATCCGGGATCGGCGGGCAGAAGATCAAGCCGTCCATTGTGGAATGTCATGATTGCCTTGGCGAGGCTGAGGCCCAGGCCGGAACCCGGCTGCGAGCGGCTTCTCTCCAGCCGCACGAAACGCTCGGTTGCCCTGGCGCGATCGGCATCGTCGGGAATGCCCTGGCCGTTGTCTGTGACGGAAAGCCTGATTTCCCTGCCGACGCGATCGAGCGCCACGCGGACGGTCGGCTTGGAGGTCGAATCGGTCGAATATTTTATCGCGTTGTCGACGATGTTCGATAGCGCCTGGCCGATCAGCTCGCGATTGCCCTCGACGGCGAAGCCATCCTGACCCGAGGTCTCGAGTGTCACCCCCGCCTCCTCCGCCACCGGCTCGTAGAGCTCGACGACATCGTGCACGGACGCAGCCAGATCGACCCGGCTGGTGCTTTCGGAGGAATAGCCCGCCTCCAACCTGGAGATCATCAGGATGGCGTTGAAGGTCTTTATCAGCTGGTCGGACTCGGCGATCGTCCCTTCCAGCGCCTGGCGGTAGTCGGTAGTGCTGTGCTTGCCGGAAAGCGTCGCTTCGGCACGGTTGCGCAACCTGGTCAGCGGTGTCTTCAGATCGTGGGCGATGTTGTCGGAGACCTGCTTCAGCCCTTCATTCAGCGTGGCGATCCTGGCCAACATGGAATTGAGGTTTTCCGACAGCCGGTCGAACTCGTCGCCGGCCCCGGTGACCGGCAGCCGGCCGGAGAGGTCACCCCCCATGATACGGCGGCTAGCTTCCGATACGATGTCGATGCGCTTCAGCGCTGCGCGGCCGACAAAGAACCAGATCAGGAGCCCGCCGAGCGCCATCATGCCGAGCGCCAGCATCAAGGCGCGACGGATGACGGCGCGGAACCGCTCAGGCTCGCCGAGATCGCGGCCGACGAGCATGATCATCTGGTTTGGCAGGCGCAGCACCAGCGCGATGGCGTTGTGACCCTTCTCGCCTTCGATCTGGACTTCGCTCTGACTGGGTTCGTTCGGGTCGGCCACCGGGTTGCGTTGCCGCTCGAGCTCGCCCTCGCCGAAGCGCCGGTAGGAAAACGGCTCCGTCGTCCAGCCCTCGGCTTCGAGAACGCCAGGCTCCAGACTCTGAACGTTTCCGGTCAGGATCTGGCCGTTGGTGTCGGCGATCAAATAGAGATTGGCGCCGGGCTGGCGGGAGCGCTGCTCGACCACGCGGACCAGCAGCGGCAAGCCGCCGCGCTGGTAGGCCCGGGCGAGGCCGAGCACTTCGTCGTTGATGGTCTCTTGCGTTTGGCCGGTCAGCATGCGTTCAGACAGCGAAGTCATGTAGAAGACGAGCAGCACCGCGCATATGGCGAACAGCAGGAGATAGAGCGCCGAAAGCCGCGCTGCCGTCGTCTTCATGATGGCCGGCATGGAAAGAGCCATGCTACCCGCTCTTGAGCATATAGCCGGCGCCACGAACCGTGTGCAGGATCGGCTTGTCGAAGCCCTTCTCGATCTTGCCGCGCAGCCGCGAGACGTGAACGTCGATGACGTTGGTCTGCGGATCAAAATGATAGTCCCAGACATTTTCCAGCAGCATGGTGCGCGTCACCACCTGGCCGGCATGGCGCATCAGATATTCCAGCAGGCGGAACTCGCGCGGCTGCAGCGTGATTTCGCGCGCCGCGCGTCGCACCGAATGAGAGAGCCTGTCGAGCTCGAGATCGCCGACCCGGTAGAGGGTTTCGGCTTCCCTGGCGCTGGCGCGCCGGTTCAGCACCTCGACCCGGGCCAGAAGCTCGGAAAAGGCATAGGGCTTGGTCAGATAGTCGTCGCCACCGGCGCGCAAGCCGGTGACCCGGTCGTCGACTTCGCCGAGCGCCGACAGGATCAGCACCGGCGTCGTGTTGCCCCTGGATCTCAGACCGGCGATGACCGACAGGCCGTCGCGGCGCGGCAGCATGCGGTCGACGACCATCACGTCATAGTCGCCGGAGTCAGCGAGCGCGAAGCCGGTTTCGCCGTCGCCGGCGACATGGGCGGTGTGTCCGGCCTCGGTAAAGGCTTTCTGGAGGTAATCGGCCGCTTCGCGATCGTCTTCTATGACGAGAATCTTCATGGGACCGTTATACGCGATTTCGCTGGAAGATTGAGTGGCCGGCATATGTATCGTGGCCTTCATCAGGGCGTTTCGCGAACAAAGTGATTCAAGGATACGCAGTAAGTCTTTGTTTTGGAATGTCGCTGACGCCGAGCCGCCGGCACCCTCGGATCAAACCCGAGGCGGGCTTTTGGGCGACCTGCTTTGTTGTTTGACATGCCGTCATGCTTTGTTCGAGCGGCAGCGGGCTCCCATCGCCCGCTGCCGCTGGGGCGGAACACGATGACTGACTAACTGATGTATTCAAGCCCCGTGCTTTCCCGTGCGGCGGCTCGGGGGTGTTTGAAACCGCCGCACCGGAAAAGTTTGGACCTCAGCCCTTGGCGACAGGCAGCGCGACGAAGCGGTTGCTATCGTCGCGGGTGATCTGCATCAGCACCGCCTTGCGGCCCGACTTCACCGCATCGGCCATGGCCTTGGCGACGTCGTCGGTGCCATTGACCTCCGTCGAATTGACCGAGGTGATGACGTCGCCGGGCTGGATGCCGCGATCGGCGGCATCGCTGTCGGGATCGACATCGGTTACCACAAGCCCTTTGCCATCGTCGGACCTGGTGACGGTGAGACCGAGATCGGCCAGCGTATCGGCCTTTGCCGGAGCGGAAGGCTGCTGGTCGGCCGAAGCCTGCTTGTCGCTCGAAGGCAGCGTGCCGAGATCAACCTGGACGGTCTCACTCCTGCCGTCACGCCACAGCGTGACGTCGACGGGCTTGCCGGGCTGGTAGGCGCCGATCAGACGGGCGAGTTCCTTTGGCGAAGCGACGTCCTTGCCGTCCACCTGAGTGATGACGTCACCGGCGGTGATGCCGGCCTTCTTGCCGGGACCATCCTCCTGCGCGCTGGAAACGAGCGCACCCTTATCGGACTTCAGCCCGAGCGATTCGGCGATTTCCGAGGTGACCGGCTGGATCTCGACGCCAAGCCAGCCGCGCTGGACGGTGCCGTCCTTCATCAGATCCTGCACGACCTGTTTGGCCGTCGAGGCGGGAATGTCGAAGGCAATGCCCACGCTGCCGCCGGACGGCGAGAAGATCGCGGTGTTGATGCCGACAACCTGACCGGCGAGGTTGAAGGTCGGGCCGCCCGAATTGCCGCGGTTCACCGAGGCGTCGATCTGGATGAAGTCGTCATAGGGGCCGGCGCCGATATCGCGGCCACGGGCCGAGACGATGCCGGCGGTGACCGTGCCGCCGAGGCCGAACGGATTGCCGACGGCCACGACCCAGTCGCCGACGCGAACCTTGGAATCGTCGGCGAAGTCGACATAGGTGAACTTGCCGTCGCCTTCGACCTTGAGCACAGCGAGGTCGGTGCGCGGATCTGTGCCGACCAGCTTGGCGTCGAGTTCCTTGCCGTCATGCATCACCACCGTGAAGGACGAGCCGTCTCCGACGACATGGTTGTTGGTGACGAGGTAGCCATCCTCGGAGATGAAGAAACCGGAACCCTGGGCGACCGGCCGCGGCTGGCGGTCACGGCGTTCGAAACGCCGCATTCCATCCCGGCCATCCTGATCGCCAAAGCCACGGAACTCCCTGAAGAAGCGGCGCAATTGCGGATCGTCGGGAAGATTGCCGAAGGCGTCGGGCAGGTCGGAGCCGTCGTCGGCGGTCGTTTCTATCTTGGCTTTGACGCGGACACTGACGACCGCCGGCGAAACGCGCTCGACCACGTCGGCGAAGCTCGGGACCTGCGGTGCCTCGACACGCACCGCCTCGGCCAGGACCGGGGCTGTCCCGGTGGCAACCGCGCCGAAGCCGATCGCGCCGGCAATGGCCACTGAAGCGGCGGCAGCCAACAGGCGTTTGCGGGTGCGGGGATTTGAATTGGGGGCAATATTCATGGGTCTCGTATCCTCTTTCAAGGGATGCGCTTCGGTCGGCATCCTCGGGCAAGAGAAATAGGGGCGCGCACATTACGGCGCCATTTCCGGTGCATGAAACTTTTGTAATGTTTGCGGGCGGCCGCCGCCTTCAGTCCCGGTGCAAAATAGTGTCCAGCTCCGCCTGCTCCTCGGCGGTCAACGCATTGGTTGCCGTCGAACGGCGCGACCGGGCGGTCAATACTATGAAAATCCCGCCGGCAAAGAGCAGAAACACCGGCGTACCCCACAACAGCGCATTGCGCAGGCTGAAGCGCGGCTTCAACAGCACGAACTCGCCGTAGCGGGAAACGATGTAGTCTATCACCTGCCGGTCGGTGTCGCCGGCGACGAGGCGCTGGCGCACCAGCACGCGCAGGTCGCGGGCAAGGTCGGCATCGGATTCGTCGATCGACTGGTTCTGGCAAACCATGCAGCGCAGCTGCTCCGAAAGCGTCCGCGCCCGCGCCTCGAGCGCCGGGTCGGCCAGAACCTCGTCGGGCTTCACCGCAAGTGCGGCGCCGGCAAACAACAGCGTCAGCAGCAAGGCTAAGGAGGCCAGTGAAAATCTTGCGGTCATAGCAGGCTCGCGGAAGGTACGGCGCCCGCCGACTTGCGACGGCGGGACGGTGCCCCGACGCGCAGGCGCCGGTCCATGAGCGACATTGCGGCACCCGCCATCATGACAAGGCCGCCACCCCAGATCAGCGTCACCAGCGGCTTCCACCACAGCCGCACCACGACGGAACCGTCGGTCCCCTCGTCGCCAAGCGAGAGATAGAGCTGGCTGAAACCGATCGTCTTGATACCGGACTCGGTCGTCGTCATCTGTCGGACCGGATAGGAGCGCTTGGCGGAGGTGATTACAGCGGTAGTGCTTCCATCGGCGCCGAGCAGAGCGAAGCGGCCGCGATCCTCGCTATAGTTAGGTCCCTGGGCCGGATAGAGCCCTTCGAAACGCAGCATGTGGCCGGACAGTTGCACGGTCTCGCCAGCATGCATCGACAAGATCTTCTCGGTGCCGAAGCAAAGCGTGCCGACGATGCCCAGCGTCGTCAGCCCGAGGCCAAGATGGGCGAGTGCGGTGCCGAAGACCGAACGCGGCAGGCCGGCGAAGCGCCTGAGCATGACGCCGGGCGCGACAGTGCCGAAGCCGGACTTGACGGCAATATCGGTGAGCGCGCCGCAGATCAGCCAGAAGGCCAGGCCGACGCCAAGTGCCGCGAACACCGAGGCGCCATCGATGAACAAGGCCGTTACCAGCACGGCCAGAAGCCCTGCGGCGAAGGCCGCCATCAGGCGCTGGGCGACGGCGAAGATGTCGCCGCGCTTCCAGGCCAGCAGTGGTCCGAACGGGACCACGACCAATAGCGGCACCATCAGCGGTCCGAATGTCAGGTTGAAGAACGGCGCGCCGACCGAAATTTTATCGGCTGAAACGGCCTCGACCGCCAACGGATACAATGTGCCGATCAGCACGGTGGCAGTGGCCGTGGTCAGGAACAGGTTGTTGAGGACCAGCGCTCCTTCGCGCGAGATCGGATGAAACAGGCCGCCGGCCGTCAACCTCGAGGCGCGCAGGGCGAACAACGCCAACGATCCGCCGATGAACAGTGTCAGGATGCAGAGAATGAACACGCCTCGCGTCGGATCGGTGGCGAAGGCGTGGACGGAAGTGAGCACGCCTGAGCGCACCAGGAAGGTGCCGAGCAGCGACAGCGAGAAGGTCAGGATCGCCAGCAACAGTGTCCATATCTTCAGGGCCGAGCGCTTTTCCATGACGATCGCCGAATGGAGCAGCGCCGTGCCCCCCAGCCAAGGCATGAAGGAGGCGTTCTCGACCGGATCCCAGAACCAGAAACCACCCCAGCCAAGTTCGTAATAGGCCCAGTAGGAACCCATGGCGATGCCGCCGGTCAGGAACATCCAGGCGACCAGCGTCCATGGCCGCACCCAGCGGGCCCACGACGCGTCGATGCGGCCTTCGATGAGGGCGGCGACCGAGAAGGAAAAGCAAATCGAGAAGCCGACATAGCCGAGATAGAGCAGCGGCGGATGGATGGCGAGGCCGAGATCCTGCAGGATCGGATTGAGATCGCGGCCCTCGATCGGCGCCGGATTGAGCCTGGCGAACGGGTTTGATGTCGCCAGGATGAACAGGAAAAAGGTGGCGCCGATCGCCCCTTGCACGGCCAGCACATTGGCTCGAAGGGTCGCGGGAAGATTGCGGCCGAAAGCCGCGACGAGGGCGCCGAAAAAGGTCAGGATCAGCACCCAGAGCAGCATCGAGCCCTCGTGATTGCCCCAAGTGCCGGTGATCTTGTAGATCAGCGGCTGCAGCGAATGCGAGTTGTCCCAGACGTTGGCCACCGAAAAATCGGACGTCGCATAGGCTATGGCCAGCGCCGCGAAGGACAGAGCGGTCAAGGTAAAGCCGGTCACCGCGACCGGACCGCCGACGGCCATCATCTTCTGGTTGTTCATGCGCGCGCCGAACATCGGCACCAGCGTCTGCACCAAAGACAGCGCGAACGCCAGGACCAGCGCGAAATGTCCGGTTTCAACCATTGTGGCGCCCGCCAGGTTTTTGTTTTGCCACAGGTTCTTGCCGCAAAACCGTGAGACACTTTTGCGGAACCTGCCTAGTCACTCTTGCTCTCCTGCCACACGCCCTTGGACTTGAGGCCGTCGGCCACCTCCTTGGGCATGTAGTTCTCGTCGTGCTTGGCCAGCACGCTGTCGGCGACGAAGACGCCGTCCGGGCGAAACGTGCCTTCTGTGATGACGCCCTGCTCCTCACGAAAAAGGTCGGGAAGAATGCCGGTGTAGGTGACCTTGACCTGCTTCTGGTTGTCGGTCACCGAAAAAGCGACGGTAGCCCCCTGACCGCGCTCGATCGTGCCTTTTTCGACGAGGCCGCCGAGCCTGATACGCTGCCCAGGCTGCAGGCTGGCGGTGGTCAGATCGGCGGGCATGTAAAAGTAGGAGGCCTTCTGGCCGAGCGCGTAGAAGGTCAGGCCGGTGGCGGCACCGAGGAAGGCCAACCCTCCGGCGATCACCGACAGTCTTTTCTGCTTGCGCGTCATGTTTTACTCCGTCGCCGTCAGGCCGAGCGAGACGGCAAAGGCGGTGAATTTCTTCGCTTCCTCACTATCTGAGCCAAAAACGGCGATACCGCGATTGAGCGCGTCGCGTGCTTGATCGGCCTTGCCCAGCACGACATAGGAACGAATAAGCTGCATCCATCCTTCCGCATCGCGCGGGTTTTGGCGAAGTCTTTCATCAAGTCCCGCAACCATGGTGTTGATCATCGCCTCCCTGTCCTGCGGCGACATCGACGAGGCGGCATCGACATCCCCGGCGTCCGGGCCTTTTGCAGGCTCTCCCGAAGCGACGGTCCGCTTGGCGGATTCGGCCAGCGCCTGCTCGACGGCGCCGCGCCATGGCGAGTCCTGCGGCAAGGCCGCTAGCATTTTCTGCCAGGCCGCTGTCGCCTCCTCAATGCGGCCTTCCTGCGCCATGCCCATCGCCAGATAAAAGCTGGCCTTCGGATTTGCCGGATCGAGCTTCAGCGCCGCCTCGAAAGCGGCCTGAGCGTCGGCCGAGACAATGCCGCCCGCTGCGCTGGCAATCGCCTCGCCGAGGCCGGCCTGGCGGGCGGCGCTGTCGCCGTCGAGGCGAATGGCGTTGCGATAGGCCGTCACTGCATCCGAGAACCGCTGCATGCGCAGATAGACCGGCGCCAGAACATCCCAACCCCTGCCATCGGACGGATTGGCGGCAAGGTGGGACTCGGCGCGTGCCACCAGCTCGTCCACCGAACTATCGGCGGGATTCTTGGCCAGCCGCTCGCTGAGCGGCTGCGACGGCAGATCGGGCGAGCCCAGCTGGCTGTACAAGCCCCAACTGACCAGCGGAACCGCCAGGACCGCAGCCGTCGCAACCAGCCTGATCGCCATCGACGGCTGCCGCGCCGCTGCCTTGTCAGCCGGATCGGCATTGTCCAGGCGAAGGATGCGGCGAGCGATTTCGGCACGCGCCTCTTCGGCCTCCGCCGGCTGGATCAGGCCACGCGCCACGTCCAGGTCAAGCTCTGACAACTGGTCGCGATAGACTTCAAGGTCATGATCGCTGCTCGCCGAACCACTCTTCGAGCCGCTGGCCAGCGGTATCAGAACCGCCAGGCTTGCACCCAGCGTGAGAATGGCAGCTATGACCCAGAACAGCATGCTTATTCCAATAACGGCAGAGCCCTCCCCTGCCAACACAGGGGTCCTGCGACGCTTTGACGGCAGGAGCGTCGCATGTCCTTGATTGATGTCAACCGGAGCATTCGGCCGGTCGTTATGTCAGTGGCGTCCAGCTGCCATCGGCGTTGCGGCAAGCGGTTCCGCGCGCGGTGGTGCCGGCGGCGCCGGTAAAGACTGTATGGGTGTATTGCCGGCAGTCCTGCGAGCCGACACGATAGGGCTGGGCGGGCACGACTTCACCGTAAAGCGCCGACCGATCGCTTTTCCACCTCACCTTCTGGCCGCTCGCCGTGTACTCCAGCGCCCTGTATTCCGCCTCCAGCGCCTTGCGCTTTTCGGGATCGCTCAAGCCGGTACCGATCGATCCGCTGACGAGGCCGCCCCCCATGGCGGAAATGATCGTCGTCGCGATCTTGCCGTCACTTTGCGGCGTGGCGGCCGGCTGCGGCGCCACCGTGGAGCCAGGGCTCCTGCCCAGCGTCGTGCAGCCGGAAACGGCCAGCAGTGCGGAAACGAGCGCGACGCGAATCTTCATGCCAACAACCAGTTTTCTTGAGTTAGAGCTGGGCCGCGCCATCGGGGGAAGTCGGCGTGGCCATAGTGTCGATGTTTGTCGGAAATTTGGCCGCGGCCGACGGCTCCGGGACCAGTCGACATGCCGCAATATCACGCACGGTCGATCAATGTCGACTAGCCCAGCAAAAGCATAAGTCTAGTGAAGGCTCCGCAATCGAACCACCGCCTTTAACCCGCCCATGCTCGACCGTTCCAGAGCCAGAACGCCTCCATACTCGTTGACCAGGTCGGCGACAATGGCAAGTCCAAGCCCGGTCCCCGGCTTTGTCTCGTCGAGCCGCCGTCCGCGCTTCAGCGCCTCGCGCGCCTTGTCTTCGGGAATGCCCGGGCCGTCATCTTCGATGCTGATCTCGAACAGATCGACAGCACCCTCGTTGCCGACGCCACTCTTCTTGCCGGAGATCGGCGCCACCGACACGGCGACCGCGCTCTTTGCCCATTTCATGGCGTTGTCGAGCAGATTGCCAAGCAATTCTTCCAAATCCTCGCGTTCGCCGGCAAAGACGATATCGACTGCGGGCAGCGACAGCGAGAGAGCGGTCTGCGGGTTGAGTTTTTGCAGCACGCGTACCATGCGCTGGACCAGCGGCGCCACCGGCGTGCGGTAGACGACGCTGTCGCGCTGTGCCGCAACGCGGGCGCGCTGCAGATAATGGTCAACCTGCTTCTGCATCGACGCGGCCTGCTCGGCTATGAGCTGGCCCTTGGCGCCGCCGAGCGCCCGCCCCTCATTGATCAGCACCGCCAGCGGCGTCTTCAGCGAATGGGCGAGGTTGCCGACCTGCGTCCGTGAGCGCTCGACAATACGCTTGTTGTTTTCGATCAGCGCGTTGGTCTCGTTGGCGAGCGGCTCGATCTCGGCCGGGAAGCGACCGTCGAGCCTTTGCGCGGTTCCTTCGCGCACCATAGCGAGAGCGTTCCTGACCCGGCGCAATGGCTGCAGGCCCATCAGGATCGCGATGGCGTTGATGGCGATCATGCCGACGCCGAACAGGGAAAGATAGGTCAGCAGGCGACGCTGGAAGGCGCCTATTTCCTGCTCGAGCTCGGTCTTGTTGCCCATGACACGGAAGCGCGCTGCGCGATTTTTCGCGTCGAGAACGAATTCGCTCTCGAACACTTCCAGTTCCTCGCCATCGATGCCTTCTGTCGCATAGCTGCGCTGGAAGCTGGCATTGAAAGGAACCTCGGCGACGCTTGGCGACAGGATCGCCTCGGTCATCGAGGAGGAGTGCAGCTCACCGCGTACGCCTTCCGACGCAGGCTCCACCGACCAGTACCAGCCGGAATTCGGCTCCGAGAACCGGAGGTCGCCAAGGTCGGGAGCGCCGGTCAGTGAACCGCCTTCGGACACGCCGACCGAGCCGATCAGATTGAACAGATGCGCCGACAGCAGGCTGTCGAAACCGCGCTCGCTCGCCTGGCGATAGAGGGTCGTGATCAGCGTGAAGATGACAATCAGGGTGAGTATCGCCCAGACCGTGGAAAAGGCAATCACCCGGAACGCCAGCGAACGCGGCCAGAACCGCAGTGAAAGCGGCGTTCTTGCAGTCTGTTTGAGCGGTTCCGCCTTACGCCTCCGGCTCACGCATTCGATAGCCCATGCCGCGAACGGTTTCTATCATGTCGATGCCCATCTTCTTGCGAAGCCGCCCGACAAAGACCTCGATTGTATTGGAATCGCGGTCAAAATCCTGATCGTAAAGATGCTCGACCAGTTCGGTCCGGGACACGACCTCGCCCACATGGTGCATCAAATAGGCAAGCAGGCGAAATTCGTGCGACGTCAGCTTCAGCGGCACGCCGTCGACATCGGCCTTGGAGGCCTTGGTGTCGAGCCGCAACGGCCCGCAGGTCAACTCGGACGACGCATGGCCGGCCGCGCGCCGGATCAGCGCTCGGACCCTGGCCAGCACCTCTTCGATGTGGAACGGCTTGGTGACATAATCGTCGGCGCCGGCGTCGATGCCGGATACCTTGTCGCTCCAGCGATCGCGCGCCGTCAGAATCAGGATCGGCATCTTGCGGCCGCCGCGCCGCCAGCGCTCGACCACGCTGATGCCGTCCATCTGCGGCAAGCCAATGTCGAGCACGACGGCATCATAGGGTTCGGTGTCGCCGAGGAAATGTCCTTCCTCACCGTCGAAAGCCCGGTCGACGACATAGCCGGCATCGACCAGGGCGTCCGATATCTGCCGGTTGAGATCCTTGTCATCTTCGACAACGAGTACGCGCATGCGGGGATCATACCTGTTGAAGAACTGGCCTGTTGAAGAGCTGCCCTGTTTGAGAAGCTGCCCTGTCGAGAAACTGGGCGTCAGATATAGGCCGATTCCAGCGCCTGGGAAACGGCAGGGATCAGTTCAGCGGAACGACGATCTCGGTCCGGCGCGGACGCTGCCCGTCCTTGCCCGGGACCAGCACGACGATGACGCAGACCGGCTGGCCACCGCGCGTCGACTGCGACGCCTTGGCCAGCGTGCCGCCATTCTGCTCGGCAACCTGCTGACCGATCGCGTAGCAGTCGGAGGCAGCCAGGACGATCGGCCCGTTCTGCTCGGGCACGACGACCGGCAGCGCCGTCGCCTGCGACGCAAACAGACCGGCAGCGCAGAGCGCCAGTGTCGCGGTTCGGAAATGGGAGCGAAGCGTTTTCATGATCAGCGTCCTAACGCATCGGTGCTGAACGTGAAATGAACAGTGAACGCCTGCAACACATGCCTATCTCACCCCCCTGAAACGCGAGACAACCGACCCTATGATTCGCCGCCCCAACCCGGCAAACTCATCCAAGTGCCAGTCTAGACTGTGTTGCAGCCATATTGAAAGCGCGTCAGGCGTTTTCTTCAGTCACGGCGCGAAAGCGCAGCAGCCCGTGACAGGCTGAAAGATCCTCGTCGTAACGGTTCTCGGTGAATTCGAGCCTGAGATTGGCGCGGTGATGTTCGTCGAGCGCGAGCGCCGCATCCTGGAGGCGTGTGCTGACTAGGTCCATCGCATCGAGCATTTCTTTCCTGGCCTCGGACTTCGACCAGAAATGCAGCGTGAAAAGCTGCTCGGCATCGTTCTCCATGCCTGTTGTCCAGTCGTAGACGCTGGTCCGGCCGTAGGTGACATAGGGAAACGGGACATTTTCCGGGGAATGGTCGAATAGTTTTGCGCCGCCCAAGGCCGCTGACAGAAAACCGTCACCGTTCAGTGCTTCGAACAAGGCCTTCTGGAACGCGGCAGCCGGCGCGGTCATTGTGTTCTCCCCTCGCCCGTCACGGCTGAACAGGCCTTTGTGCCGTCAGCGATTCCTGCTTGCAACGTAGCCGCATTGAAGTTCTGGCGCCAGATCACGGGATTTCCAAGGCCCCGATCGCGCGGACCGTCGGAATTATCGAAAATCGGCTGCGGTCAGCACATACATGCTCTTGCCCGTACGGGCATAAGCATTCCTTGCGACGTCATGTATGGGACCGACGGCCGAATCGAAAGCGGCGAGATATGTGGCTTCGGCTGTCGCCGTCCCCGGCGGTGCCGTCGAGATGGCGGCTGCATCGACAAAGAAAGAAATCTGGGACATGCCGTCATAGCCGACGAAGCGGATCCGTCGGCTCGCCTCGTCGTAGCTTCGGCTTAGGTTTGGAAATGTCAGGCTCATGACTTCACTGCAGTTAAGCGGCTCCTGCCTTCTTGACTGCCGCCCGCTTTTTCTTGGGAGCGACGGGATTGAGGGCTTCCGCCGCGCGGTCGGCCTCTTCCTTGGCCAGCCGCAGCGCCCGCAACTTTTGAGTCTTAATGGTCCTGGCCTTGGCCTCGGAGACATATTCGGCCGTAGCCTGGTTTCGCTCCGCAGTTTTCTTTTGCTTCTCCATGAAGCGCGCTTCAGCCTTTTCCGTGATACTTTGATTGAATTCCGCCATCGATAAAATATCCCTTTTTGACCGAGGTGATGAAATTGCAATTTCCTCCTAAAATAGGAGCTCTGAGCAGAAAATTCAATTTCCGAGCTATCTTTGATCGCCCAGATTCGTAAAAATAAACTGCGGAATAATACTATTCGACAGTTTCAACCAGCCCATGAACATTTTTGAGCCATCGGCTCTAAAGAGGTGAGCGGTTGGCACCTCACGTGCGCTGGCAGCAACCGCGTCCCCTTTGACGTAGTTACTGAATTAGATCACGACACCGGTGCTGCGCCACCCTCTTCCGTGCGCCGCGCGATGAATTCGTCGAGAACACCTGATGTAGCAGCGGCGGAAGCCGGCGGCCGAAAATCGGCAAGCAGCCGTTTCCAGATGCCGGTCGCGCGCTCCGTGGCGGTTCTTGACCCGGCCTGCGTCCAGTTGCCGAAATTCGACCAGTCGGCGACCAGCGGCTCGTAGAATGCGGTGCGGTAGCGCGCCATTGTGTGCCCGGCCGAGAAGAAATGCCCACCCGGCTGCACTTCAGCGATAGCCTCAAAGCCGATCGCGTCCTCGTCGCCGGGCGTCGCCGCGCAGAGTTCGGCGACCGTCTGCAGCGCCTCGACGTCGGTGATCAGCTTCTCAAAAGAGACGCTCAAGCCGCCTTCGAGCCAGCCAGCGGCATGGATGCAGACCGTTGCACCCGCAAGCACCGAGCCCCACAGCGCGAACTGCGTTTCGTGGGCCGCCTGCGCGTCCGATATGTTGGCGGCGCTGCCGCCGCCGGACCGCCAAGGAAGACCGGTGAAGCGAGCAAGCTGACCGGCGCCGAGCGTCGCCTTGACGTGCTCCGGCGTGCCGAACGCCGGCGCCCCCGACTTCATGTCGACATTGGAGGAGAAGGAACCATAGACGACCGGCGTACCCGGCCGCACGATCTGGGCCAGCGTCAGCCCGGCCAGCGCTTCGGCGTGCTGCAGCGTCAGCGCGCCGGCCACAGTGATCGGCGCCATCGCGCCGGCCAGGCAGAAGGGCGTGATGATCAACACCTGCCCTGCCCTGGCAAAGTCGATGATGCCTTGCGCCATCGGAATGTCGAGCTGGCGAGGCGAATTGGTGTTGATGACGGTGTAGCAATGAGCGCCCGAACGGAATTCGTCCTCCGACAGGCCGCGCGCCAGCCGTAGCATCTCGAAGCCGTCCTCCACCTGCGGCGTGCCGCGCGCGAAGACGAACGGCAACTTGTCCGACAGCGTCAGCTGCGCGCGGTTGACTGCATAGTGGCGGAAGCGGTTGTCGATGTCCTGCGGCTCGATGCAGGGTCCCAGCATGTGCAGCACGTCGAAATGCTGCACCAGGCGGATGAAATCCTCGAAAGCGGCAAGCGTTCCCGGCCGCCGGCCGTGCTCTAGATCGGTGACGTTCGGCGCCCCGGATCCCGCCAGAAACGTCATCGAGCCGAGCTCGAGCGTCAGGTCGCGGGCACGGTCGCCGGCGTGGACACGGATCGATTTCGGCGCCGAAGCCAGTGCCGCCGCGACGATGTCGCGGCCGATGCGCACCATCTGGTTGTCCTCGTCGACCAGCGCACCGGCACGAGCAAGAATGGTGCGCGCCTCCGGCAGCAGCACCTTGACGCCGAGTTCCTCGAGTACGCGCAGCGCCGTGTCGTGGATCGCGGCGACCTGGTCGACCGAAAAGATCGGCTGCGGCAGGAACGGGTTCTTCAGCGAACGATAGTCCGGCCGGCGGCTGGTCTCGCTGCCGGCCTCGCCGGTTCGTCCGCGCCTGCGTTCGCGCCTGAGATCACGTGCGGCGTCATCGATCATGGCGGATACTCCTCATTGCCGTATGCTTGCCGTATTGCCGTGCCTTGGGGATCGTAGGGAGAAGCCGCGATGAGCGCGCTGGCCGCTCGGCCCAGTTCGTTGGAGCGGGCAGGATACTTGTACTGTACATATGTGTCTAGTACGGTTGTATGCGGCTCGCCTCATGCCTATTGTGCGGCCATGATCATGATTGCTCCGCAGGACGAGCCGGCGCCCGGCAACATCAAGGTGACGCGCTGGGACTGGATCAATCTTGCGCTCCGGACATTGATTTCAGACGGCATCGAAAGCGTGCGCGTGCTGCCGCTCGGCCAGAAGCTCGGTGTTTCGCGCTCAAGCTTCTACTGGTACTTCGAGAGCCGTCAGGATCTGCTCGACCAGTTGCTTGCCCATTGGCGGGACACCAACACCAGGGCGCTCGTCGAACGCGCGCAGCGGCCGGCCGAAAGCATCATCATGGGCGTCATGAACGTGTTCGAATGCTGGGCGGACGAGCGCCTGTTCGATCCCAGGCTCGACTTCGCCATCCGGGAATGGGCGCGTCGCTCCGACGACGTCCGCCGGGCCATCGACCAGGCCGACAATGACCGCCTCGGCGCGATCCGCGACATGTATCGCCGGCATGGCTACGATGATGAGGATGCCTTCATCCGCGCCCGCGTGCTCTACTACATGCAGATCGGTTACTATGTGCTCGACCTCAAGGAACCGGTCGAGGCGAGAGTCAGTCATCTCGCTGCCTATCTGCGCAGCTTCACCGGCCAGGAGCCAAGCGACGCCCATGTGGCGCATTTCATGCGCTTTATCGCCGCGCGGTAATATTGAAAGCGGTGCGAGTGGCAAGCTCTAATCTTCGTATCCACGAACTGTACCGCGAAAGCCTCACTCGCTCTTGTGAGCCGGGCCAAAATGGACGAATAGTCTTGGCTGGCGCGCCGCCCTGAAATTGCCCGCAAGCAGTTTTCTCAGTGGGAGGCGTAGCCGCAGCAGGATCCTGGAATGACCAGTCCCTTGAAACCACGCAAGAGAAGAGGTCCGATTGCCGCACGACTGTTGGCGGCAGATGCGTGGTTCGATTCCTCGCTCTATGAGATCGGCTTCAAGGCACGCCGGTTCTGGGAAGCGGCCACCATTTTTTTCCGGCGCTTCCGCGTCTCCGGCTGGCGCCGCGGCATCATCGAACTGTTGAGCGAAGGTTTCACGCTCGGCGCCGGCGGCATCGTCGTCATGCTGGCGCTTGCCTTGCCGGCCTTCCAGGAAACCGCTGGCGACTGGCGTGCCCAGGGCGATTTCGCCGTCACCTTCCTCGACCGCTATGGCAACGAGATCGGCCAGCGCGGTATCATCCAGCGTGATTCGGTGCCAGTCGACGAGATGCCCGACCAGGTCATCAAGGCGGTGCTGGCCACCGAGGATCGGCGTTTCTTCGATCACCACGGCATTGATGCGCTCGGCCTTTCGCGCGCGATCTTCGCGAATGTGCGGGCGAATTCCGTGGTGCAGGGCGGCTCGAGCATCACCCAGCAGCTGGCCAAGAACCTATTCCTGACCAATGAACGGACGTTGGAGCGCAAGGTCAAGGAAGCCTTCCTGTCGCTGTGGCTTGAGGCCAATCTGTCGAAGAAGGAGATCCTGCAGCTCTATCTCGACCGCGTCTATATGGGCGGCGGCACCTTTGGCATCGAAGCGGCCGCCGATTTCTATTTCGGCAAAAGCGTCAAGGATCTGAACCTCGCCGAAGCAGCTATGCTGGCCGGCCTGTTCAAGGCACCGACCAAATATGCGCCGCATATCAACCTGCCTGCTGCCAGGGCGCGGGCCAATGTGGTGCTGTCCAATCTCGTCGAGGCAGGCTTCATGAGCGAGGGTCAGGTGCTGCAGGCGCGGCTGCATCCGGCCGAAATCGTCGACCGCGGCGAGCAGAAGAGCCCGGATTACTACCTCGACTGGGCATTCGAAGAGGTCAAGAAGATCGCGGCGAAGTCCGGCCAGCATTCGCTGGTCGCTCACACCACTTTCGATGCCAACATCCAGAAGGGGGCGGAAGAATCGATGGAGTTCCATCTCCGCCAGTTCGGCAAGGAATACAACGTCACCGAAGGCGCCATGGTCGTCATCGAAACCAACGGCGCAGTCAGGGCGATCGTCGGCGGCCGCGACTACGGTGCCAGCCAGTTCAACCGCGCAACCAAGGCGCTGCGCCAGAGCGGCTCATCGTTCAAACCTTATGTCTATGCGACGGCGATGGAGCACGGCTTCACGCCGGACTCCGTCGTTTCCGGCGGGCCGATCTCCTGGGGCGGCTGGTCGCCTCACAATTACAATGGCGGATCGGCCGGCAATGTCACGCTGATCACGGCGATGGCCAAATCGATCAACACCGTGCCGGTGCGGCTGGCCAAGAATCATCTCGGTATCAAGCCGATCAAGGCGATGGCGGAAGCCATGGGCGTCGAATCGCCGCTCGAATCGCACAAGACGATGGTGCTCGGCACATCGGGCATGACCGTGATGGACCAGGCGACAGGCTATAGCGTGTTCGCCCAAAACGGCTTTGTCGGCTCTCGGCATGGCGTCACCCAGCTGGTTACTCGTACCGGCGAGGTGGTTTACGATTTCGCCAAGGATGCGCCGCCGCCGCACCGTGTGCTCTCGGAACAGGCGCTGAAATATATGAACACCATGCTGGCGGCGGTGCCGGTGATGGGTACGGCGCGGCGCGCTGCCCTTCCCAATATCGTTTCGGCCGGCAAGACCGGCACCACGCAGTCTTACCGCGACGCCTGGTATGTCGGCTTCACCGGCAACTACACGGCTGCCGTGTGGCTCGGCAATGACGACTTCACCACGACCAACAACATGACCGGCGGCTCGCTGCCGGCGATGGTTTGGCAGCGGCTGATGGTCTATGCGCACCAGAATATCGACCTCAAGCCGATCCCCGGTCTCGATCATCCCTTCGTCGACGAGGAGATCGCCGCCAAGGCCGAGGAAGCGGAAAAGAAGAATGCCGAGCAGGCAGCGGCCGACGCCGCCGCCGAGCGCCCGCCAGTGCTGTCCAGCCAAACCACGCGGGCGCTCAGGGACATCACAAGATTGTTCCAGTCGGCGCCCGTCCTCCAGGCGCCTGCGACGCCGGAGACCCTGTCGGCGCTTTGATTCCGGCACACGGGCCAGGCCACCCTCGCGCCGGCAATTCCACAGAGGTCCGCTTGCCATGGCCCCCTCCCCCGCGATATCCCCGAGCGCACTCCTTTTTCCCGCGGCTCTTCATGCTCAAGAACGCATTCCTGACGCTCCTCGCGCTTGCCATAGCCATCGGCGGCGGCGGCGGCAGCGTCTGGTACGCTCTCAAGACGCAGGATGGCATCGGCGCGATCAGGATCGGCCCATGGACGGCGTTCCCCGATATCGGCACGCGGGCGGCGGATCCTTATTCGAAAGCACGCGTGGCGCGCGAGGGTGTCCTTGCACTCGGGCAGACAGAAGGCCTGTCCTTTATCGCCGAACGCGATTCCGGCGGCGAACAATTGAAACGCCAATGCGCCTATGAGATCGAAGGCGGATTTCCCACAGCCCGGTTCTGGACCCTCTATGCCGCCGATGAATCGCTCGGCGTGATCGAGACCGGAAAACCAAGGCTTGCGGCACTTCAATCCTACCAGGTGCTGCGCCAGCCCGACAATTCGGTGGCGATTTCCGTCAGCAACCGCCCCGCACCAGGCAACTGGCTGCTTTCCGACGGCTTCGGCCGGATGTATTTCGTGTTGACATTCTACGACACGCCGGTCGCCAGCAGCACGGGTCTTTCGGATATCACGTTGCCGCAGGTCCTGAAGGTCGGCTGCAATGCGTAGGCTGCTACACGCGATCCTGCTCGGCCTGCTTGGCGCCGGCATCGTGCACATCGTCGTGCTGCTGCTTGTTCCGGAATTTTCCGAACGTGATGCGTGGTCGCGGCTGGCCATGGCATCGGACCTCTATAAGATGACCAGGCTGGATGCGGAGGCCGGCGGGACGCCGGTGGTGAGATCCGTCGATCCGCTGTTTTATGCTGCGGCTTGCCGGTTCGATCTGTCCGAAGGGATGGTTCGGGTGAAGGCACCGGGAAACGTCCCGTTCTGGTCCGTATCGGTCTATGACCGCAGCGGACATAACATCTATTCCTTCAACGACCATAGTGCGACCGGAAGGGTGCTGGACAGTATCGTACTGACGCCGGCCCAGATGATCGAGATCCGCAAGGATCTCCCGGAGGAATTGCAAGGAGCAATCTTCGTCGAGGCGCCCATCGACGAAGGCATGTTCGTGATCCGCTCGTTCGTGCCCGATGACAGCTGGAAGCCGATCGTGTCGCGGTTTCTCGAGCGGAGTTCCTGCGAACTGCAGGGCTACTGACGTCAACCGAAGTATGCGGCGGCCGGTTTCCAGCCTGCAGCGATTCAAAGTTAGAGCCTCCTGTACGCGCCGAACAGGGCGCGCGGCGCGCTTTCAAAGTGTTAGAGATCCTTTGCGCGTCGGACCGGGCCGCGGCGCTCATTCAAGGTCTTCCTTTGCGCGCGCCCAGCAGGGCGCGCGGCGCTCTAATGATGCGGAACAGGCATCGTCCCCGACGATCCCGGCATCGTCCTTGACGAGCCCGGCTTGTCCAGACCGACGCCTGGCCGCGTTTCGCCCGTCCGTGGCTCGTAGCGGACGCCGGGGAAAATGATCACCGCTGCCGGCGTTCCGGTGTTTCGTTCTGCTCGATTGGTTGCCGCCGTTCGCGGCACGAAAGTCAGTACCATGCCCATGGTTCGTGCATTCCTCTCGGTTGCCCCGGAGCACAACGCAACGCCTCCAATCTGATTAAGGACGGCAGTAGGTTAACGGAACGCTAACGGATCGCCGCTAATTTGATGTTTGTTCTGAGGTCAGGAATTCTTGACCCGAGGCAAATGCGAAACCGACACAGTCCCGGTCGAGCATGGTCCAGATTGTGTCGAGTATCGGGCGTATCCTTCGTGTCAGCTTCGGATTTCAGGCAAATCGCTATACGGGCTGAATCGGGAAAGGCCGAAAGGCTGTTCCGCGCCGCGGTGTCGGCGTTCTGTTCGCTCACCCGCCCTTCGCGCCGGGAGATCGCGCAACTTGAGGATTTGACGCTTCCGCTTTTCGCCAATGTGTCGGTCGAATCGCGCCGCTACGTCGCCGCCGCCCTTTCCGAATGCGAATATGCGCCCGCTGCGCTGGTCCGGCGGCTTTGCGAGGAGCCGGTCGACGTTGCCGCGCCATTGCTCATCCGCTCGTGCGCGCTCAGCGATATCGACCTGATCGCGCTGATCGGACGGCACGGCCTGCCGCATGCGCGTGCCATCGCGCGCCGCAAGGATCTGAACCCGACCATCGCCCAGCTGATCAGGGCGCTTGAAAAGCCGACGCTGGTGAGCGTGCGGCAGCCGGAGGCAATCGCCAAGACGGCGCCTAAAAGCGCCGAGATCGTCGCGCCCAGCCCCGACAGCCAGCAGGTGCCCGGCGCCGCCGCCGAGAATGCACGGCGCCGGCTGCGGTCGTTGATGCGTGCCGATACTGAGAGCGGCGGCGCGACCGTCAATCCGTTCGCCGGCGCTGAAACCTATGTCAAACTGCGCGAGACGGCGCTGACCGGAAACGCCGCATTCTTCCAGACAGCACTGGCCGACGCGCTCGAAATCGATTTTTCAACGGCGCGGGCGCTCACCGCAAACCAGAACTACACGTCGCTGCTGGCCGCCCTGCGCGCGCTTGATTTCGGCGAAGAGAGGGCGTTCCTGATCACCGCCGCCGTCTATCCCACAGAGTTTCCGCATCCGCAGGCCATCCGCATCTTTCTCGACCGCTACCGACTGCTGCATCGCGACGCGGCGCTGGACAGGCTACGCGGCTGGAAGGCGGAGATACTGTCGAAGGCCATTCGCAATGCCGGACCCATCTCGGCAAACGCCGACATCCGTAAAGCGGACAGCGATAATGCTGCCGCCAGGCCTAAGGCGCGTCACGTCTGAAAGAGATTCAGGCGAACGCTTTAAGCCTTTGTTTTCATCCACAATCGTTAGAGCGACTTGACGGAAATAAACTCCTCGACGGGAGCAGCGCCGGCCTCGATCTCGATCACCCAGATGTCGGGATCGAATTTCTTCTCCCTTTCCAGTCGCGCGTCAAAGACGGCGGCATCGTCGCCGGCGCCGAGCAGACTGAAGAAACGGTCGTCGGGTTTCGCTGAATCGTAGCTCGTCTGCGGCGCCGGTCCAAACAAAGCAACCTCGCCCAGGCGGCCACGCGCCAGCACGAAGACGGCGCCGGCCTCAGTTGCGCCGCGCTTGACCACGGCGGCGAATCCGCCGGCGCCGAAAACCCGGCGCAATAGGGCCGACACCCACAGATCGGTGGTTACGCGCATTACAAAACTCCGGACGAGATCCGGATGCTTTTTAGCGAGGTTATCGCCAATCCGCGAGCGATCGCTTCGACTATTAGTAGGCCAAAGCCTCAGTTGGTCAGGCCGATCTCGCGCATCTTGACGTAGACGACCTCGTCGGGCTCGCCGGTCTCCGGCAGCCCGAACAGCGACTGGAACTCCTTGATCGCTGCCTTGGTGCGGGCCCCGACCACGCCATCGAGCTGCATGTCGTCATTGCCGAATGCCTTCAGCCCGGCCTGGATTTTGATGATGCGGGCATCGGGTGCCTGCGCCGGCGCATCTGCCGGCGCCGAAGCGGAGACGGGAATTGCGGCCATGTCGTCCGGACGAGGTGCCGGATGCGGCACGACCGTCGAGGCGGTTGGCGTGGCGCCCAGTTGATCGAGCAGAACGCTGTCGATCTCGCCGGAAGCGTTGAGCCCGACTTTCTGCTGATAGGCTTGTATGGCCTTACGCGTGTTGGGGCCGGAAATGCCGTCGACGGTGCCGGAATAAAAGTCCAGATCCTTCAATATGCCCTGGATCTGCTCGACGACCGGATCGCTCTTGATCGGAGCCGAGCCCGGCCGCACGATGTTGATGGTGGTTTCGGGTTCCTCGGCGCCGGCTCGAGGAAAGCCCTCGATGCTCCTGGTCGCGAAAAACGCGCCGGCATGAGGAAAAGGCTGATACCACAGGGCATTCGCCGAGACGTAGAACAGCGTCACCAGGAAGGCGGTCGAACCGCCGACCAGAACCGGATTGCGCGAGATCAGGCTGCCGACGGCGACCGCGCTACCTTGGAAGGCATTGCCACGGCGCTTGACCGCCTTAGGCTGTTTTGCGGAGCGAGCCATGCCTGTCCCCCTTCGTCTCCGCCTTGGCTGCAGGCATCGGCAGCACGCCGGGCTTGTCGGTCGAACGTCCCTTCGGTCCATTCACCGGCAAGCTGATCGTGACCGTGGTGCCCTCGCCCGGCATGCTTTCGATCGACATCGTGCCCTCGTGCAGCGCCACAAGGCCCTTTACCAGCGACAGGCCGAGCCCGGTTCCCTCGAAGCGGCGCGTATAGTCGTTCTGGATCTGCATGAACGGCTTGCCGAGATTGGCAAAGTCTTCCTCGGCGATGCCGATACCGGTGTCCCTGACCCAGAAATGCAGTCGCGAGCCGATCCGCTTGGCGCCGACGACGACATCGCCGCCATCGGGCGTGAACTTGATGGCATTGGAGACTAGGTTGATGAGTATCTGCTGCACGGCACGACGATCAGCGTTTATCTCGCCTGCATCCGGTGCGATCTGAGCTTGCAGATCGATGTTCTTTGCCTCTGCCTGCAGCCGCATCATCGACTGGCACATTTCGACGGCTTCCACGAAACGGAACGGTTCCGGCTCGGTTGCGTAGGCGCCGGCTTCGATCCTCGACACGTCGAGTATCGAGGTGACGACGGCAAGCAAATGTTGGCCGGACTCCTTGACCAGACCGACATATTCCTTCTGGCGCGGATCCTTGAAGGTGCCGAACATCTCATGCAGCAGCATGTCGGAAAAACCGATGATGGCGTTCAACGGCGTGCGAAGCTCGTGGCTGACGACCGCCAGAAACCGTCCCTTCGCCACTTCGGCAGACGCGGCCGCCTCTTTCGCGGCGGCAAGCTCTTCGCGCAAGCCGGCGAGTTCGTCGTTTTCGCGCAGGACGAGCGTGAAGACATCCTCATGCTCCGCCCGCATCAGCTCAAGGGAAAACGGCCGGTAGTTGTCCGCCGTCGGGCCATGGCCGTTTTGCGGCAGCCGGACGCGAAGATCGAGCCGGCGCGCCGACGCGCCGTCGCGCATGTCGGCCAGCGCGCTGAGGTACGCGACGCGATCGGACAGATGGATACGGTCGAACAGGCCGGTTCCGAACAGCAGTTCCGGCTGCAGCTTCAGGATCGTGCGCGCCTTTGCCGACGCATCCAGAACCTCGCCATGCCTGCCGGCCCGCAGGACAACGGCGTCGATGATGTTCTCGAGCCGGTCATCGGTCGCCGGATCCAGCTGCGCGCCGGCCGGGCTGCCGGGTGCTGCTACGCGGGGAACCAAGGTGAGCGCCCAAGCCAGCGGCAGCAGCCAGTGCCAAGCAGCGGTTTCCGCCGGGCCGAACGGGAAAACAGAACCGGCAAAAGCCTGCAGCAGGATAGCGACAAATGCGGATGCGGCACCCCAGAGTGCAGCGCGACGAGACGCGCCGATCCACCAGGCTTCGAACGGCAGCGCCACGACAAGCATGGCTACCGGCGAGGCCATCCCGCCCGCCGCGGCAATGACACCGGCAAGAGCAAGACTGCCCATCACCAGGGCGACCTGGCCGGCGAACGCCATCTTGCCCGATGCTGCCACCAGCAAGGCAGCAAACCAGCAGAGGCCGAATGTCGCAAAGATCGCAGCCATGGTCACGGCCACGCCCATGCCCGAGGTAACCAGCGTGACTGCTGCACCTGCGGCAAAGAACGGAGCGGCCAGCATGACACCGATAAACCGCCCCTGGCACCGGCGGTCGTTCTTTCCGAGGATCGACGGATGAACCATACGTTCGCAACCGGCTGCCATCGCGCCGGGCAACTCAACGTATCTGGCCCTTATCGAACTCAACTCAACGCACTCGCACCTAGTCGTGAACAGCCCTGCTTCGCAGGTTGCTTTTATTGATCTGAAACTCGCATCCAGCGTTTAAGGAATGGATAAGGCGGGATCGATCAATGCCCAGCCTGAGGGAAATATTGGGAGGCCGGCGCGGCAAAACCTTGGCAATTGCGGCCATAGTAAATGGAGCGTTATCCGGGCGGACCGCCCTTTCGCCTCTGACAGTCGCCACCGGCACGCCCGCGCTTCCGAGAAATAACTAAGGAAAACAGGCAGATGGATAGTTAGCCTTAAGTGAAGAAAATCGGCTGGATTTGACACAAATCCATTGCAAAATACTTCGTTTCGAGTTTGCCTAAAATTCGAGGAAAATTTTCGCTGACCGGGCAAGCCGTCCTTTGAGCGTCTATGCCACTATCGTACCCCATAAAAGAGGTCATGTCGCCGAATGCATGATCCGGTCAAAGATGAGGGCATACAGATGGGCTTTCTGATCAGAATGGCTTTCTGGTTTTCGCTGGTGCTTCTGGCGCTGCCGCTGAATGTCGGCTCCGACGAGACAGGCCACCAAAGCGTCGGGCCGATCCAGGCGTTGTTTGCGGCACGCGAAGCCGTTGGCGATATTGCCGGCATATGCGAGCGCAAGCCCGACGTCTGCCAGACCGGCAAGTCCGCAATGCACACGATCACCGCCCGGGCCAAGGAGACAGCCAAGATCGCGGCCGCCATGTTGGACGACAAGACCGCCGAACCCGACACGGCGACAACGACCGGCAGCGTGCCGGAAGACATCGTCTTACCGGCGAAAGTCCACTTGCCCGCGAAAGTCGAGTTGCCGGCGAAAAACTGAGATATTTTCAGCGCATCTGTCACTGCACCGCAGGCCGTCCGCACCTCGACGCCTATGGTGTTTTTCCTCTTTTTCCGTGACGCGGCGTCGCCGGATGACTATATCCGAGGTGATGAGCACGACGATCCAAACGATCCGCGACGACTTCTCCCTGCTTGACGAGTGGGAAGACCGCTACCGCTATGTGATCGAACTGGGCGAGGCCCTGCCGCCATTTCCCGATGAGGAACGCAACGCCGCCAACAAGGTGCCCGGCTGCGTCAGCCAGGTCTGGCTGACAACCGAATATGGACCGGGTCCCGATCCAGTCGTCACCTTCGCCGGTGATTCGGACGCCCATATCGTGCGCGGCCTCGTCGCTATCATGCTGGCGCTGTTTTCCAGACGACCGGCCAGCGAGATCCAGAAGACCGACGCGGAAGCCACGCTGAAGGCACTTGGCCTCGACGAACACCTGTCGCCGCAACGCGCCAATGGTCTTCGTTCCATGGTCAAGCGCATTAAGCGCGACGCCGAGGCGGCGTTGAGGCAGACCGCCTGATTAGACAACAGCGCGCGATTGCCCCCGCACGGCAGTGAGCCCCGCACCTCGGGCAAGGCGTATCGATTGCTCCAGCAATGCCTCCAAAGCAAAACGGCACCCGGAGGCGCCGTTGATCGTTCAACCCACGTTGGGAAGAGCCGATATCAGCGTCCCTTGCGCTTGCGGCCGAGACCCATCTTCTTGGCGAGCTGGGAGCGGGCGGCAGCATAGTTGGGAGCAACCATCGGATAGCTTGCGTCCAGGCCCCATTTTTCACGATACTCGTCGGGCGTCAGACCGTAGTGGGTCATCAAATGGCGCTTCAGCGACTTGAACTTCTTGCCGTCTTCAAGACAGACGATGTAGTCGTCATGGACGGAGCGTTTCGGGTTTACTGCCGGCTTCTGCTTGTCGGCAGGAGGTTGTTCACTGGTCCCGCCCACGCGCCCGAGGGCGGCATGGACATCGGCGATGAGGCTCGGCAGCTCGCCGACCGGCACCGGATTGTTGCTGACATAGGCGGCCACGACGTCGGCCGTCAACTCGATCAGCGCATCACTATTTCTGGAAGGTGTTTCGATAATATCCATGGCTTCATGACCCCAACGAGAGTTGTTTCTATCTGCGCCCTATTTTTGACAAGTCGGGCATCGCGCGAAATTTTTGCAGGAAAGAGCCTCTGCGATTCGCGTCACAACATCCTAATGAGCCAGTGAACCAAGTAAGTCAATTCGCTTCTTGCGCTGTATTCATCGATGTTAATAAAATATTCCACGATCAGCTTCAACCTTTCGTGCACTCTGTAATTTTGCGATATTTTCTGGTCCGACCAGCAACGGCTGACGCCCCGTCGGACTGCCGTTACATCCTCGATGGCCAGTAAAAAGTTCTCAATGCTTGGCTATGCTTGGTTGTGGCGCAGGCTATTTGGTTGTTTTCAGAATCTGCAAAACCATAGGTTGCGATTTGCTGTTTGCAAACAAACCAGAAATCAGCGCCGCGGATCGGCGCCGATCCATCAATGTGGGGTAATGTATTTTCCGTAGACCCAGCCGGTGAAAAAATTGCCGTTGTGTGCCGGATCATGCCAGACTTCGCACCAGCGATAGCGGATCTTTTGTTCCTGCTTCCAAACCGGCTGCTTGGCGAGGTCGAGCAGGTTTATGCCGCCGGTGCATTTCCCGATCATCTGCAAAACGGCACCGTTGGGATAGGCGGCCTGCTTCTGGGATGACGCCGTCGGGTACTTGCGCACGTTGAGCGTGTCGCCAAACGGAACGTTGGTCACTTGCCAAGCTGCGAACACGGTTGCATGAGATTGGCCGGTAAAGGCCAAAACTGTCGAAGCCGCGACGAAAGCCGCGGCAGCGCGAAAACGGAATTTCATTTTTCTCTCTCCTCCGGCTCATCTTCTGGAGCCCAGCGCAAAACATATATTCCGGCTCTTGAACCTGCGCTGATCGGCGTGTTCATTCTCCATTCAAATAACTTCCACAGCGAGACGCAATGACCCGAACCCCAGCATTTCCGACTGTCAGCCCGCCACAACCCGAGAAGCGGCCGGTCTTCGATCTGCATCATGGAGTAACCCGGACGGACGACTATGCGTGGCTGAGAGCCGACAATTGGCAAGAGATGTTCAGGGATCCGTCCCTGCTCGACGCCCAAATCCGCGCCCATCTCGAAGCCGAAAACGCCTATCAGGCGGCGTTGATGGCAGACACCGCCCAGTTGCGGAAGCAGCTTTTCAAGGAGATGAAGGGCCGCATCAAGGAAGACGATTCTTCCGTGCCGATGAAGGATGGGCCGTACGCCTATGGCTCATCTTTCAAGCTTGGCGGCGAGCAGCCGCGTTATTTCCGCACGCCGCGCGATGGCGGTGACCAGCAGATCCTGCTCGACGGCGATCTCGAGGCCGAAGGCAAGGCCTATTTCCGCCTCGGCGGTGTCGACCATTCGACCGACCACCGCAAGCTTCTCTGGGCCTTCGACGACAAGGGTTCCGAATTCTACACGCTTCGCGTCCGCGATCTCGCCGACGGCAAGGAGTTGCCGGATAGGATCCCGGCTACCGGTGGCGGCGGCGTATGGAATGCTGACAATGACGGATTTTTCTACACCCGCCTCGATCCCAACCACCGTCCTTCCAAGGTGCTGTTCCATGCCCTTGGCGACAGTCCTGAGAACGACCGGCTGATCTACGAAGAAACCGATCCGGGCTTCTTCATGAATGTCGGCGGCACGCGCTCCAACGAGTGGATCATGGTCGGCATCAACGACCACGAGACCTCGGAATATCGCATCATGAGCGCCAGCGAGCCGTTCGCCGAACCGAAGCTGGTTTCGGCGCGCGAGACCGGCCTGCAATACGACCTCGAAGAAGGCGGCGATATCTTCTTCATTCTCACCAACGCCGACGGCGCCAAGGATTTCAAGATCATGACGGCGCCGGCGAGCGACCCGGTGCGCGCCAACTGGCAGGAACTGGTGCCGCACGAAGCGGGCCGGCTGATCCTTTCGGTGATCGGCTTCAAGGACCATATGGTCAGGCTTGAGCGCAAGGAAGGCCTGCCGCGCATCGTCGTGCATGACCGCAAGAGCGGCGAGGAACACCTCATCTCCTTCGACGAGGAAGCCTTCTCGCTCGGCCTGTCGGGATCCTATGAATACGACACCGAGATCATGCGCTTTTCCTACTCGTCCATGACAACGCCGGCGCAGATCTTCGACTACAACATGCGGACCCGCGAGCGCGTGCTGCTGAAGACGCAGGAAGTTCCGTCCGGTCACGACCCGGACCATTATGTGACACGGCGGCTGATGGCGCCCGCCGCCGACGGCGAACTGGTGCCGATCTCGCTCATCCACCATCGCGACACGCCGCTCGACGGATCAGCGCCTTGCCTGCTTTACGGCTACGGCTCCTACGGCATCACAGTCCCGGCCGCCTTTAACACCAATTTGTTTTCGCTGGTCGACCGCGGCTTCGTCTACGCGATTGCCCATGTCCGCGGCGGCAAGGACAAGGGCTATGGCTGGTATGATGACGGCAAGCGGACGCACAAGATGAACACGTTCACCGATTTTGTCGCGGTCGCCCACCACCTCGTCGCCGAACGCTATACGCAACATGACCGCATCGTCGCACAGGGCGGCTCGGCCGGCGGCCTGCTGATGGGCGCGATCGCCAACATGGCGCCGGAATGCTTCGGCGGCATTGTCGCCGAGGTTCCGTTCGTCGACGTGCTCACCACCATGCTCGACGCGACCTTGCCGCTGACGCCCCCGGAATGGCCCGAATGGGGCAATCCGATCGCTTCGGAGGAGGACTACCGAACGATCGCCGCCTACTCCCCCTATGACAATGTCGCCGCGCTCAACTATCCGCCGATTCTGGCGCTTGCCGGACTCACCGATCCGCGTGTCACCTATTGGGAGCCGGCCAAGTGGGTGGCGCGGCTGCGCGACCGCAAGACCGGCGACAATCCGGTGCTGTTCAAGATCAACATGGACTCCGGCCATGCCGGCGCATCCGGCCGGTTTTCCAGGCTCGAGGAAATCGCCTTCACCTACGCGTTTGCGCTGAAGGTGGCGGGCAAGGCCGACCTTGCCCCCACCAGCGGCACCCACCCTTTGGACGCGCAATGGGCGCTGTAGGAGCTTGATCTTGCGCACGATCCCCTGCGGAAAATCGATTCCAATTTCCGGTCACGGCCTGGCTGATTTTCCGCTCGCAATTGCGATGGCCGCGCGCTACCCAATGCGCGGCTTTTCGCAGCCGCGCCACCAAAATCATCCAGTCACGTCAAAGGTCTGCCATGTTGCTCGTCGACGTCTATCTCGACAAATCGCGTATCCAGGGCATCGGAGTCTTTGCCAAGAACCACATTCCCCGTGGCACTCTGGTTTGGAAGCTCGATCCCAATTACGACCGGCGCATTCCCGTCGAGACCTATGAGCGCGAAACCGGGCCGATCAAAGCCTATCTCGATCGCTATTCCTATCCCGACCGGCGCGACCCGAACTACATCGTCTTCGAAGCCGACGACGCACGCTACATGAACCATGCCGATGACCCGAATTGCGACGTCTCCTCGCCCGAGGAGACGTATGCGTCGCGCGACATCGCGCCCGGCGAGGAAATGACCTGCAACTACAATCATTTCTTCGAAGCCGGCTTCGATTTCCTCGGCGACCGCTGACGCGCCGCCATCCCGTTCGGTTTTCGCGTCAGCTCGAAGGCTGCTTGCGCGCCGGATAGCCATTGGGATGCGGCGGTATGGCCTTCAGATAGGCTGATATCGCCGCCCGGTCCTCGGGCGTCAGTTGGGCCATGTTTCTCTGCACGTCGACCATGGCGCCACCGACGGTATCGAAATCCGGCGTGAAGCCGGTCTCGAGAAAGTTGGCGATGTCAGCCTCCAACCAGTCACTAAGCCCGCCTTCACCCGAAGTAATGTTCGGCACGATGCCGCTGCCTTCGGCAGCAGTGGCTCCGGCCAGCCACTCGCTCTTCCTGGTGCCGCCAGCAAAATCACGCGGCGTGTGGCATTCGCCGCAATGGCCCGGCCCTTCGACCAGGTAGCGGCCGGCCATCACCGGATCCGGCGTGCCCTCGGGGAAGGAAACCACCGGCTGGTCACTCAAATAGAGACGTTTCCACAGCCCGATACCGCGACGGACGTTGAACGGGAATCCCAGCGAATTGGCCGGTGCCTTGCCGGCGACCGCCGGAAGCGTTTTCATGAAGGCATGGAGATCGGCAATGTCGGCCGGCTTCATGCGCGCGTAGGATGCATAAGGAAACGCCGGATAGAAATGCTCGCCGCTCGGCGACACTCCCTTCATCATGGCGTTGGCGAGGTCTTCGACCGACCAGGCGCCGATACCGTCCTTGGCATCCTGCGAAATGTTCGGTGGCACGAAGGTGCCGAACGGCGTCTTGAGTTCGAGACCGCCTGCAAGTTGAAGGCGGGCATCGCCTTGTGAACCTGGCTTCGCATGGCACGATGTGCAGCCTCCGGCATAAAAAATGCGCTTGCCCCTGGCGGCATCGCCGGGGCCGAGCTGCGCCAGGGTCTCAGTGTCGAGCCTGACCGGCACCGACAGGACCCAGCCGGCGACAGCGCCGGCGGCGCCCAGAACGAGGGCGGCGCCGACGAGTTTTTTCAGCAGGCGCATCGCCCGCGATCAGCCCTTCTTTATCCTGTATGTCTGGTGGCAGGTGCCACAATCGCCGCCTATGGTGTTGAACCCCGCCTTCAAGGCATCGACATCGGCCGGGGCGGCGGCCGCCGCAGCCTTGACGTCGGCGAGATATTTTTCCTCAATCGCCTTGAAGCCGGCCATATCCTCCCAGATCTTGGGGGCAGCGGTGGTGTCGCCGGTTTCACTGCCAGCCGGGAAAAGGGTCTCGACGTTTGCATGGAATTTCTCGGCGTTGGCCTGCAGCGCCTTCAACGCCGCCAGCACGGCCCCGGCGTCGTAGGGGGTCTCACCCTTGACTACTTTCGACAATTGGCCGGCGATCTTTCCGCGTTCCTTCATCAGGGCCTGGCGCTCCTGGATCGGATCGGCGAATGCCGCCGAACCGGCGAAGGCGAGCGTCGAGATGGCGAGGATAAGCTTTCTCATTCAATTGGCTCCATGGTGAAGACGTTTCGGATGAAGGTCGGCACTGATCGATAACGGCAAAATTGGCTTAAAAATTCCGGAAGTTCGCCTCACGCTTGTGTGAATTTTTTGCGACAGTCGTTCTGTGCTGGAAAAGGGCGGCCGATCTTGAGCCAAAAGAAAAGCCCCGGTTTTACCGGGGCTTTTCTGCAACTCAGTTAGGCCTACGCCTTTTCGTAGAGCTCGAGGACATGGTCCCAGTTGATGAGACTGTCGACGAAGGCTTCGAGATATTTCGGCCGGGCGTTGCGATAGTCGATATAATAGGAGTGCTCCCAGACATCGACGCCCAGGATCGGCGTCGCGCCATGGACCAGCGGATTCTCGCCGTTCGGCGTCTTCGAGATCGCCAGCTTGCCGTCCTTGACCGAAACCCAGGCCCAGCCTGAACCGAACTGGGTGGTTCCGGCGGCGATGAAGTCGGCCTTGAACTTGTCGTAGCCGCCGAGGTCACTGTCGAACGCCTTTTGCAGCGCGCCCGGCAATTTGTTGCCGCCGCCGCCCTTCTTCATCCACTTCCAGAAATGAATGTGGTTGTAATGCTGGCCGGCATTGTTGAAGAGCCCGGGGTTCTTGCCGAAGGACTGTTTCACAACCTCTTCGACCGACAAATCGCCGAGCCCAGCTTCGGCAGCCAGCTTGTTGCCGTTGTCGACATAGGCCTTGTGGTGCTTGTCGTGGTGATACTCCAGCGTTTCCTTCGACATGTAAGGCTGCAAGGCCTCGTAGTCATAGGGCAAGGCAGGCAGTTCAAAAGCCATCGGTCGTACTCCTCGTGGAAAAATCCGGTGCGATACCGGACTAACATAGGTCTGGATTGTTATGGAGCAACTCCGGAATGAAGCGCCGGTTCGCTTTTTCGCCAGTCAGCCGGTCGAAGTCGAATGGGCCCAATCCCAGTAGAGTTCGCGCGCCTTCTTGGCTACAGGCCCAGGCTGGAGATTGCGATCCTCGATGCGGGTGACCGGCACGACTTTCGAATGGTTTCCCGTCGAGAATATCTCGTCTGCTTCGAGGAAGTCACGCACCGACAGCGTCTTCTCGGTGGTCTTGAACCCATACTCGCCAAGCAGCGTCATCGTCCGCGAGCGGGTGATGCCGGACAGGAACGTGCCGTTCGGCGCCGGCGTCAGGACATGGCCGTCCTTGACCAGGAAAATGTTCGAGGTTCCGGTCTCGGCGACATTGCCCAGCATGTCGAGCACCAGGGCATTGTCGAAGCCGCGCATCTTGGCTTCGAGGATGGCACGACCATTGTTGGGATAGAGGCAGCCGGCCTTGGCGTTGGTCGGCATGGTTTCGATGGTCGGGCGCCGGAACGGCGAGACGGTGACCGAAAAGCCCGCCGGCGAGATCATTGGCGATTCGTAGAGGCAAAGGCAGAAACGGGTCGAGGCCGGATCTGCCGGCACGCCCATATAGCCGCCATGCTCGGCCCAGTACATCGGCCTTATATACACCGCCGTCTTGCCGTCGAATTTCTTTAGCCCGTCCCAGGTCAGCCCGACCATCTTTTCGGCGCTCATGGATGGTTTGAGACCAAGCGCGATCGCCGATGCGTTCACCCTCGCGGCGTGGCGGTCGAGATCTGGGGCAACGCCCTCGAACCAGCGGGCGCCGTCGAACACGCTGGTGCCGAGCCACATGGCATGGCTGCGCGGCCCCAGGATGGCGACGTTGCCTTCATACCAGTCGCCGTCCACGAAGGTCCATGTCGCGGATTGCGCCGCAGTTGCCAGTGTCATCGCTTGTTTCCGTTACAGACTTGTCCTGTCTCGCCATTGGAAGATGCTTTGGCGTCTGCCGTCAACGGGGTTTGCTGAGATTTGTTGAGGCCAGCGGTATGTGAATTGCGATCTGTGCTTGCGCCTCGCCTTGCGTCGCCGCAAAACTATCACCATGCACCATGCGGCTTACGTTTTCGACGCCTACGGCACGCTGTTCGATGTCCATGCCGCCGTGCGCCGTCATGCCGACCAGATCGGGCCGGACGGCCAGCTCCTGTCGGAGATCTGGCGCGCCAAGCAGCTTGAATATTCCTGGGTCAGGACGCTGATGGGCGCCTACACCGATTTCTGGCAACTCACCGAGCAGGCGCTCGATTTCGCTCTGCGCAAGGTTCCCTCCGCGGACAAGGGACTCAGGGCCAACTTGCTCGACGCCTATTGGCGGCTGGACTGCTATCCGGAGGTGCCGGCCGTGCTCAAGGCGCTCAAGGCGTCGGGCGCAAAGCTGGCGATCCTTTCCAACGGCTCGCCTGAAATGCTGGAGGCGGCGGTCAAATCGGCCGCGCTCGACCAGGTTCTGGACGACATCTATTCCGTCGATGCCGTCAAGCGGTTCAAGGCCGATCCGTCGGTCTACGACATGGTCACGACAGGCTGGCGCCTCTATCCGGGTGCGGTGTCGTTTCAGTCATCCAACCGCTGGGACGTCGCCGGCGCCACCAAGTTCGGCTTTCGGACAGTCTGGATCAACCGTTCCAACCAGCCCGAGGAATACCGGGACTTTCCCCCGGCCCTGATCCTGCCCTCGCTCGAAGGCCTGCTGGCCGGAGGCTAGAGCCTTTCGCATTTAGGTTGACTTGTATCCGGCGTTTTCGATGTAGTTTCGGCATTCCAGT
>NZ_JBSPTO010000030.1:0-72986 GCF_053850215.1 Mesorhizobium sp. f-mel | reverse complement strand
GCACCGTCCAAACCGTCTGCGACGCGATCGGCCAAATTCTCAACCGCATCACATCCGCCGAGTGCTCACACTACTTCAAAAACTCCGGCTATGACCGAAACTAATCTCATCCCGCTCTAGGCGGGGCGTCGCTTAACACCTGCCATTTCAGCCGGTCTCAGATCAAGGGGGGTCTAGGTGCCGGCACCTTGTGTTTAAGACCTTATGCGCGGCCTTCGACGGGAGCGGACGGAATACTCCTCGGACCTGACTCGCGAAGCTGGCGCGGCGTCGGCGTCTTGAGGGCCACCTGGACTCGCCTTCGAAGCCACTCTGGAGGAAATGGCTGGCAGATGAAGGTCGGATCGGCGTCAAAAAAACGCCCAGAGGTACAGATGGAATGCGGTGAGGTCGAAACCATGCGCTGTTTAACGGCGAGCAGTCTCGGCGCAAAGCGACGCAGCCGCCGCCACAGGGCTTGTGCAGACGGCTTTGCGAAGACATGAAACAGCGCGGCCGGATCGATCAGTGCTGCGTGGACAAGCGGAGCGATGGCCGCGCCTGGCGACGTGCGGGCGGCCTCAGTGCCATAATACGCTGAGGCCACGCCATCGGACCAACGAAACAAGAAAGACGCTAGCTTGGGATGTCGCGTGCGGACTGTTTCAAGGACGATCCGGTGCGATGTCAGCATGACGACATGCCTGGTCGACATAGAAGATGGTGATCGCCGGTAACCAATCAGATACTCCGGAACGACATCATAATCGCAGATCGCGGCAATGTTGAGCTGCATCTGCAAGTCTTCGGCTCCTTGGGCGCCTGCTGCTCTGAGCGACGGGTCGTATCCCCCGGTTGCCGTAAGAACTGATCGCCTGATTAGCGGTGAACTTGCATTGCCGATAAAATTCTCAACCAGCAACCAATTGTGGACGTCCCCGCGAGCGAGAGTTGGCGGGGAGCATTCGATCACCCAATCATCATCATCGATGACCCGATACCACGCGTAGACAAGGCCGAGAGACGGCCGCGACTGAAAGAGGCTGTGCTGCTTTTCCAGCTTTGTCGGGTGCCACACATCATCCGCATCAAGTGGCGCTATAAATTCACCCTTCGCCGCATGAATTGCCAGGTTTCTGGCGGCAGCAACCCCTTGGTTCCGCTGTCTCAGATAAGAAATACGCGGATCACTGGTTGCAAATGCCTCAACGATCTCAGCGGTCCGGTCGGTCGACCCGTCATCGACCACTATGATCTCTAGCTGTTTGAAAGTTTGCGAGGCGGCCGACTGGAGGGTGTGTCGGATAGTCATTTCCGCATTGTAAGCAGGAATGATGACGGAAACTGCGGGTTGCATCTCGAAAAAACCTGCTTTGATGAAGGATGAAAGAAAGACGGGAGCGCCACCGGCCTAAATACTAGCATGCTCGAGCGGGACAGTATCAAGCCGGGCCTCTCCCTACCGGCTACTTCACGTCTGAGAATTCGCTCGGTCTTCGCATTTACGGCGGCGACATGTGCTAATATGCTGGTTTCAATCCGCCCAAATTTGTGGATGCCTTCATGCTTCCTTTCATTTCGCTCACATCCGTGCCCGTGGCCTCGCGGTCTTATTGCCATCAGCTATATGCTTGAACACTCACATGTATCGCGTTTCTGTCGATGGGGATGGCATCCGCGATCGGATATGAGCGTGGTTTTTACGGTTCCTGCGGCGGGAGACCGATGGTGATCCCGCGCGTTCTCCTGCAACTTGGTCGGCTGGTGCGGCGTCGACGCCTGCGCCGTGCTCCCATCATACTGATGTACCATCGCGTTGCAGATATCGCCGTCGATCCGTGGAAGCTAGCCGTCCATCCGGCGAGGTTCGACGAACAAATCGAAGCGCTGACGCGGAGCCGGCGGGTGGTGCATTTGCATGAACTGTTTGATGTCATCGCACGGGGAAAGCCAGGCAAACCGCTTGCGGTTGTTACGTTTGACGACGGCTATCACGACGTCTACAGCAACGCTCGCCCGATCCTCCAGCGTCACGACTGCCCGATGACGCTGTTTGTTGCGACGGGAGCAATCGGAAGCGGCAGAGAATTCTGGTGGGATGCGCTCACGCGCATCTGTCTTGAGACGCCTGAACTGCCTGACCAACTCGACATCACGATCGAGGGAAGCAGGCATCACTGGCTTATCCCGAAGATGGTGGATCAGGCCGGCCGTGACAAAGTCTACCGGGAGGTGTGGTCGGCGCTCCGAACTCTGCCGTATGAGCAACAGAACGCACACGTCGAAGACATTGCGAAATGGGCGGGCGTTGGTCTCGACGCCAGGCCAGAGCACTGTATTATGACTCCCGGGGAGGTTGGTGACATCAGTGACGACCTGATAACGATCGGCGGTCATACTGTCAGTCATCCCACGCTTCCGGCCCATTCCTTCGCGACCCAGCTTCGCGAGATCGTCGACGGCCGTTCGGCCTGTGAGCAAATGACAGGAAAACGCGTCCTCTCGTTTGCATATCCATTCGGAGACCATGACGCTCTGTCGGTATCTGCCGTCAGGGAAGCGGGATTTGAGTTCGCATGCACGACGCGCGCCGGGTGCGTCTCGCCCGAGGCAGACGTGCTGCGTTTACCTCGATTGTATGTCGGCAACTGGTCAGGGGACGAATTCTTGCGAAAAATCGAGGATCATCTGTTCTGATGAACGCACAGCAGACTACCATTATCACTCCTCGACGCGGCTGGTTTGATCTCGATTTCTGGCACCTGTGGCGCTATCGCGATCTGCTGCTCCTGTTCGCGATGCGCGACATCAAAGTCCGCTACAAGCAGACCTTGCTTGGTCCGGCTTGGCTGATCCTGCAGCCCCTGGCGCTTACCGCAGCCTTGACCACCGTCATCAGCGGTATCGCGGGCATTTCAACCGGTGGCCATCCCGCGCCAATCTTTTATCTGACAGCGCTAGTGCTGTGGTCGTATTTTTCCCAAGTCGTCTCAACCGCGAGCCAGGTCTTCATTGCTAACGGTCATCTTTTCAGCAAGATCTACTTCCCGCGACTCGTCGTTCCCGTGTCATCGCTGCTGTCGAACGGTGTGGCCCTGGCGATCCAGCTTGGCGTCGCATTGGCCTTCTTGCTCTGGTACCAGCTGACAGGAAAAGTGGACGGGTTGTCGTGGCGCCTCGCGTTCTTTCCGCTGGTGATCATCCAGATCGCGGCATTCTCGTTGGCTGTTGGGCTTTGTCTAGGAGCGTCAACCGCGAAATACCGCGATACAGCTCATATGACTCCGTTCTTGATTCAGATCTGGCTGTTCGTGACGCCGATCATCTTTCCTTTTTCGGCTATTCCCGAGCAGTACCGGACGCTGACCGGATTTCTGAATCCGCTCGCTGTCATAATTGATGAAGGGCGCTGGTGCTTCCTCGGCACCTCGGCAGTCGGTGCGCCACAAATCACTGCAGCGCTTGTCACGACCTCGGTCGTGCTGTTCATCGGGGTCGTGATCTTTCAACGCGTCGAACGAACGGCCATGGACATGCTGTGAAGAGAAATGACAATCCTTGCGGGCCCGTAGAGAGTGAAAGTCGCCTTTCGTCGGCCGCCGCGCATTCTGCACAATGGGCACGACGTCGATGCCATTGATCTCCGTCATCACGCCTTTCCTCAATGTCGAGCGGTTTCTTCCGGCCGCGATCGAAAGCGTGCGCGCACAAACCTTCTCCGACTGGGAAATGCTACTCATTGACGACGGATCATTCGACGGGAGCGTGGCGATCGCGGTGGCTGCAGCAGCCGCAGATCCGCGAATCCGTTTGATTCGATCGAACGGCCAGCGTCGCGGCGCCGCCGCGGCGCGCAATGCCGGAATCGCGGCGGCGTCGGGCATGTTCTTCACGTTCCTGGATGGCGACGATATATTTGAGCCGGAAAAATTCGAGACGGAACTTGCGATCTTTGATGCGCATCCTCGCATCAAGCTCCTTTACGGACCGACCCTGTGGTGGTTCCCCGATGAGCCGCACAGGAACTGGACCGACTCGATGCCACGCCAATCGAACCGTCTGCACATGCCGCCCGACCTGCTCGACCAGGTCATCGTGCGCCAGCGGGCCCATGTGCCGTGCATCTGCTCGATCATGGTTCACCGCGAAGCATTGGTAGCGGTGGGCGGCTTCGATGAGGCGTTCGAACTCTACGAAGACCAGACCCTTCTCGTAAAACTGCTGTTGCGCTATCCGGTATTCGTGACATCCACGCCCACCGGCCGCTACAGGCAGCACCTCGATTCGACATCGGCCAAGGCGACTGCTTCCGGCATCTACGATCGACTGCGCCCGCATGCTGCTCGCATTGGATTCCTCGAATGGGTTGAGATGCATGCGTCGACCTCGGGATTGATGACGCCGAAGTTGCAGCGGGCGCTCCGCTTCGCATTTGCGCGCTATCCGGCCCAGCGTCGGCCCCTGACACTTCGCGATAGGTTTGACCTCGCCATCGAAGCCGGACGCCGGTTCGCTCGGCGGCTGACGCCACGCCGCATCCTGTCGAAGGTGTTCAGGCTGCTGACGAGAGCACGGAAGTAAGTGGGCGGGACCGGTGGCGCGGATTGGATCGCGAACCGAGCCTGAGATTTCTGATATCAACGATACCGTTTTACGTGAATGACAAGTCGCATCGCCACGCTGGGGGCGACGTGCTAAAACTGACGAGTGTCCATCATTTCTGTGCCAAAATTCTGTTTGTGACGCCTAAGGTCGCGTTCGATTTCTGGCAACGAACACCAGCCCGTTGCCTCTCTGCGAAGCTAAGGAGAATTTGGCTGTTTCATGATCGCAGTCGTCATAACAACTTACAACCATACTCGCTTTCTTGAGGAAGCCATTCAGAGCTGTCTTCGTCAAAGCCGGCCGATGGATGAAATTATTGTTGTGGACGACGGATCCACCGACAATCCGGCATCGGTTGTCGAGCGTCATCCAGGCGTGCGCCTGATCAGGCAGGACAATTGCGGGCTCGCGGCCGCCCGAAACACCGGACTGGAGGCTTCCAGATCCGATTACATCATCTTTCTGGACGCGGATGATCGTCTCCTTCCGAATGCAATTGAGACGGGCGTGCGAATGCTGGTTGCGCATCCAGATGCGGTTCTCGCTTACGGAGCTCATCGCTTCATCAATGGAAGCGGTGCGATCGAGTCAGACAAGCATCACGTCGCGCTTATTGAAGATCCTTATTTTCAGTTACTGCGGACGGGAAACTTCATTGCGATGCATGCGACCGTGGTTTATCGGCGGGAGAGGCTCGCGGCCATAGGCGGGTTCGACGCTTCAATGCGGTCCTGCGAAGACTATGAGCTATTCTTGCGAATCGCCCGGCGCGGTTCGATCGTAACGCACGACGATCTCGTCGCCGAGTATCGCATGCACGGCGACAACATGTCGAAGGATCGATCAATGATGCTCGCTGCAGCATTATCGGTGCTTGACAAGCAGTTGGCAGGTCCGGTTGACGACGATGTGCGTCTTGCAGTCCGCGATGGTAGGCGGTTCTGGAAGACCTACTATACCGAAGAGTTGACTACTGAGGCCTTGCGCGCGATCCGCGCTGAACCCGCCAAAGCGATTCGCATGCTGCGGCAGGCTTTGCAAATGTCGCCGCCGATCACCCTGCAAACGGCGGCATTTAGGATAAAGCGCAAGGTCGGCAGGCGTGTGCAACGGTTGCTCGGAGCTTCCGGCGCCGATTGGCGGGCTCCGCCCGTCGGTTCGGTGCGGTTTGGGGATTTCGCACGCACGATGCCGATGAGCCGCTCATTTGGATATGATCGCGGCAAGCCAATAGATCGGTATTATATCGAGAATTTCCTACAATTGAATGCGGCCGACATACATGGCCGTGTGCTGGAAATCGGCGACAACAGCTACACGATGCATTTTGGCGGTGCTCATGTCGTCAAGAGCGACGTGCTGCATGTTGATCCCGATAGTCCAAACGCGACCATCATAGGGGACCTGTCGCAACCCGGAGTCCTGCCGTCAAACGCCTTCGACTGCATCATCCTCACGCAAACACTTCATCTGATCTTCGACATGTCGGCCGCGGTCGCTGCACTGGCCGAAGCGCTCAAGCCTGGGGGCGTGCTGCTGCTAACTGTTCCTGGCATCACCCCGATCGATCGCGGCGAGTGGGGCAGCACGTGGTTCTGGTCATTGACGCAGGCGGCGTTGGCGAAGTTGCTTGCGAAATCCTTCAGCACCGCGAATATGGCGCTCGAAACTCACGGCAACGTCTTTGCGGCAGTTTGTTTTCTCCAGGGACTCGCCAAGGAAGAAGTTTCTGACCAGAAGCTCGACGTCCGGGATACCGCCTATCCTATCGTTGTCACGGCGCGCGTCGTGAAGGACGGGCTGAGCGCGGATCAACCCGGCGGTCGAACCGCAAATGTTACGGCTTGAGATCGATGACAGAATTGCCAGCCGTTGAGGTTCGAGGACTTTCCAAGCGCTACCGGCGCGGCGCGATCGGCGTGCGCTCATTGCGTGAGGAGGTCGAACAACTTGTCGCGCGTTTGCGCTCGCGGGAAGCCGAAGCTTCCCTCAACGAATTCTTCGCCATCAAGAACATCACTTTTTCCGTTCCGACTGGCACCGTGTGCGGTATCATCGGACGCAACGGCTCGGGAAAGACGACGCTGCTCAAGGTTTTGACCTCGATCACGGCTCCGGATGAGGGCGAGGCGGTGATGCGAGGCCGGATCGGAAGCTTGCTGGAGGTAGGGGCCGGATTCCATCCGGATCTCGACGGGATCGAGAACATCTACCTCAACGGCGCGATCCTCGGCATGAGTAAGGCCGAGATCACGCGTAAGCTAGACCGGATCATCAAATTTGCCGATATCGGCAGCTTTCTCGAAACGCCGGTCAAGCGTTATTCGTCCGGCATGTATGTTCGGCTTGCCTTCGCGATCGCTGCTCATCTGGAGCCGGAAATTCTCGTCGTCGACGAGGTGCTTGCTGTCGGCGATGCTGAATTTCAAAGGAAATGTATCGGCACGATGAAGAACGTCGCGGGGGAAGGTCGGACCGTGCTGTTCGTGAGCCACAACATGGCCATGGTTCGGCAGCATTGCACAAAAGCGATTTATCTGGACCGCGGCCTTCTGAAGGATTTTGGCGAGGCATCATCGATCATCGATGCGTACCTGTCGAACACCGCCTCGAGCAGCAACGGTTCCGAGCGCGTTGGCGATGAAGACCTCTGGATGCAGGTGGCTATTGTGTATCCGGGTACGCGCGAGCGATGCAGCCAACTCAAGTTTGGTGGCGATTACGATTTTGTGCTGAAGCTGGGCGCGAGGAATTCGTTTCACCGAAGCGTGGTTCATATCCAGATTTTTGATCAGGAAGGCAACTTGATCTCTGTGCTCGAAAGCCTCGCGGAAGGTGTTGGCCAATTTGACATAGTTGGGAAGGCCAAGGTCGTATTCAGCGTGCGATCGTTGGGATTGTTGCCAGGCACTTATACCGCTGGAGCGGCTCTCTATGCGTGGGGAGAGGATGACCCGGACCTCGCAAGCGAGAACTTGCTAACGTTCGACGTTGTTGCAGCAACAGTCAATGACTCCTATTGGCCATATCTGAAAGAGCACGGGATTGTGCGACTGTCGCATTCTGCCCAGTTGCTTAAGGTGGATTGAAGGCGCGTGGAGTGACGTCCTGGCGAATGAATCTTCGATGTAGTTCAATTCGTCGACCGCGCGACCGCAACGTTGAAATCGCGCGCCCTGCCAAGACTGAAGGGCAATCCGGGCTTGCGGGAACGCCTCGGTCAGGCATCGCGAAAACGAATAGAGGAAAATTTCTCACTCGCCGCAGTCGCCGCCGCTCTCGGTTGCTTGTTGACCAGGCGTAGGGCTCTTTCGCAAAAAAGATCGTCACAACCGGCGGCGATACCAGGCCAGCGCCGTTTCGACGATCCGGTCGATTCCGGATTGCTCAGGCATCCAGCCGAGTTCCCGGGCCGCCTTGCCGGCCGCGGCTACAAGCGCAGGCGGGTCACCTGCCCTGCGCGGACCGTAGGCCACAGGAAGGCGCGTTCCCGAAGCCCGGCTCACCGCATCGACCAACTCGTTCACCGTCGTTCCGGTTCCGGTGCCGAGATTGTAGACGTGGACGCCCGGATCGCGCAGAAGCTTCTCCCCTGCCAGAACATGCGCACGGGCGAGATCGGTGACGTGGACATAGTCCCGCACCGCGGTTCCGTCCCGGGTGTCGAAGTCGGTGCCATTAATGGTAAAAATCCGGCCCGACCTAACCGCCGCCTCGATAGCGAGCGGAATGACATGTGTTTCCGGTTCATGCCGCTCACCGATCTCGCCGTCGGGATCACATCCGGCCGCGTTGAAATACCGGAGCACAACCGCGTTGAGGCCATGGGCATCCGAAAGATTGTCCACCATTCGTTCTACGATGAACTTCGACCATCCATAGGGATTGATAGGCGACTGCGGATGCGTTTCGTCAATCGGAGAACGAATCGGAACGCCGTAAGACGCGCAGGTGCTCGACAAGATCAGCTTGTCGACGCCGATCTTCAGCATTTCCTCGAGCAAGACCAGCGTCCCAAAACTGTTATTTCGGTAATAGAGTTCCGGGCGCTCGACGGACTCGCCGACATAGGCGTAAGCGGCGAAATGCGCCACCAAATCCGGCCGATACTGGTGCAGCGCTGCTGCCACCGCTGCAACATCGCAAATATCGCCCTCGACAAGCGGTCCCCATTTGACCGCGTCGCGCCAGCCGCGCGAGAGGTTGTCATACGCAATGACCGACCAACCGGATTCGGCGAATGCCTTGCAACAGTGTGAGCCGATATAGCCCGCCCCGCCAGTGACCAAGACTGTTTTCATTCGGCTGCAGCGGACCGAGCATATCCCGATGAGACCAAGTCTTCGAAATAGGCAATGGTCATGACGAGACCGTCGCGCAATGCGATTCTTGGCTTCCAATTGAGCTCGCGCAAGGCACACCCGATATCAGGCTGTCGCTGCCTTGGGTCATCGACCGGCAAGGGTAAAAACCTGATCTTGGATCGGCTTCCGGTAAGTTCGATCACGAGATTGGCAAGTTCGAGCATCGTGAATTCGACCGGGTTGCCGAGATTGATTGGACCGGTAACATCGTCGGCCGTGTGCATGAGGCGAACCAGACCGTCGATGAGATCATTGACGTAGCAAAATGAGCGTGTCTGCTGGCCGGTGCCGTACACGGTTATCGGCTTGTTTCGCAGTGCCTGCATGATGAAGTTGGAAATGACGCGGCCGTCGTCCGGACGCATCCTCGGACCGTAAGTGTTGAAGATACGCGCTACCTTGATCCGCAGCCTGTGCTGCCGCCAATAGTCGAAAAACAGGGTTTCGGCACACCGCTTACCTTCGTCGTAACAGGAACGGGGACCTATCGGGTTTACCCTGCCCCAATAGTCCTCGGTCTGCGGGTGAATCTCGGGATCGCCGTAGACTTCAGACGTGGACGCCTGAAGGATCTTTGCGCGAACCCGCTTGGCGAGGCCCAGCATATTGATCGCCCCATGGACGTTGGTCTTTGTCGTCTGGACCGGATCGAACTGATAGTGAACCGGGCTTGCCGGGCAAGCAAGGTTGTATATTTCATCAACTTCTATGTAGAGCGGAAATGTCACGTCGTGGCGAATGATCTCAAAGGATCTGTTGTCGAGCAAATGCGAGACGTTTCTCCGACTTCCTGTGAAGAAATTGTCGACGCATACAACCTCGTGGCCTTCGGTAAGCAACCGCTCGCATAAGAACGATCCCAGAAAACCTGCGCCCCCCGTCACCAAGACTCGCTTTGCCTGCTGCATTTTTGGGGTCCTCACGCCAGTTCTTCACGCAATCGAATGCGCAAAGCCCTGCGGCGAGGATAGGAAAAAAATGCTGCCCCGCAAACACAAAATGTTAACGCAATTGAAATAGTCGCGTGAGGTGTGCGCAAAAATACGCGAAAAAACCGTTCATTCGCCCGTTTTTGAGGGTTTTCGTCCGAACGTCGGCTTGCCGGCATGAACGCGCTGCGCCGCAGCATGATCGATTGCTAATTAAGGAAGATGGGTACTGCACAGTCTTGACCCGGCTCCTATCACCGCCGAAGAACGCCTCGCGACTGGGGGTCAAAAGCTGACATATGCGACGTCCACTTTCGACCCCTGCATCCTCTCTCCGCCGTGCTACGCCGGTTGCAACTCCCTGCGCGGCAGCCGCGGGAAGGCGATCGCCACCGCAACCGCGCCGAGCCCGACCAGGGCCGAGCCGATGAACAGCCAGGAATAGCTGGCATAGGCATCGAACACCATGCCGCCGGCGAGCGGGCCGAAGGCCATGCCGATGCTGGACAGCATGGTTACGGCACCAAACACTGTGCCGAGGATGCGCTGGCCGAAATATTCGCGCGCCAGCACCGCATACAGCGGCATCACGCCGCCATAGGTGGCGCCGAAGATGACGGCGAGCGTGTAGAATTGACCAAGCTCACTGACGGCGAGATAGGCTGCGATGACCACGGACTGTATCGCCAGACCGGTAATCAGCACCGGCTTGACCCCTAGCCGGTCGGCAAGCACGCCGTATAGAAGCCTGCCGCCCAGCCCCGCCAGGCCCTCGATGCTGTAGATGCTGACCGCCGCCATTGGCGCTATGCCGCACAGCATCGCATAGCTTACCATGTGGAAGATTGGCCCGGAATGCGCCGCACAGCAGGCAAAGAAAGTCAGTGCCAGAACGATGAATTGCGGCGAGCGCAGCGCTTGGCGAACCGACATGCCGGTATCGTTGGCGGCAAGGTCGGAGGTGGCGTCGTCAACGGCAGGCTTGGGCGGCTGGCGCACCAGCAATGCGGCCGGCACCAGAAGCGCCCACGCCGCGACGCCGATGACCAACATGGCGGTGCGCCAGTCATAGGCCGAGATCAGCCAGCGCGCGAAGGGCGAGATGGTCATTGGTGCCACGCCCATGCCGGCCGAAACCAGCGAAACGGCAAGGCTGCGGTTCGTGTCGAACCAGGCCGTGGTCAGCGCGATCATCGGCGCGAAGAAGGCGCTTGCCGCGAGGCCGACAAGCACGCCATAGGTGATCTGGAAGACAAGCAGCGAGCCGGTGCGGCTGGCCAGTACCAACGCCAGCCCGAGCAGCACCGCACCTATCATCACGACAATGCGAGCGCCGTAGCGATCGTAAATGGCGCCCCAGGGCGAAGCCGCCGAGGCCCATCACCAGGAAGTTCAGCGTCATCGCGCTCGATATACCGGCGCGTGACCAATCTGTGTCGAGCGTCATCGGCTCGAGGAAGATCGCCAGCGAGAACATCGCCCCGAGGGCGACACAGGTCATCAGGGCGCCAGCCGCGACGATGACCCAACGGTAGGAAAGGCTCATATTTTTCTCCCGAGATCGTTTGGACACGGCGCGACTTCTTTCGTGCTTCGCAGCGCCGCTTGCGTCCGAAGGACGATGGCGACATTTCGAATCCTACAATCCGGTTGCATTTTTTATCCAGTCGGGAAATCGCGCCACTCGATTGCTCCATTGCATTGACCGTGCACCGTCCTGAGCTAGATTTCCAACCTGGCGATCAGGAGCTAACAGGCATGGAACTTCATCGCGGCCGTCTCATCGATCACGTCCAGCTGGTGGTCAGGGATCTCAAGGCCAGCCGCCGCTTCTACGAGGCGGTTTTCAAGGTGCTCGATATTCCGATCGGCGGCAGCGCCGAGGATTATTTCTGGGCCGACGAACTGTTCGTTTCGAGCGCCGACAGCCGGGCGGCCGAGGGAAAGCTGACGGGGCGCCACCACCTTGCCTTCCAGGCAAAGGACCGCGCGATGGTCGACGCCTTCTACAAGGCCGGCCTCGAGGCCGGCGGCACGGACAATGGCGCACCGGGCGAGCGCCAGCACTACCATCCCGGCTACTATGCCGCCTTCCTGCTCGATCCCGACGGCAACAACATCGAGGCCGTCTTTCACGGGTCGGCCAACCGCAGTGCCGCCTCGGTGAAGATTGCGTTCTGATGACCGGGTGACGGATCGACGGCGGAGGCCGTCCCGACCTATCCTATCGTGTCAGCACCGCCATCCGGCCCGCCAGGAAGTCGACGAACAGCCGGGCGCGGACGGGTAGCTGTCGCCCATACGCATGGACGATGTGCACCGGCATGGTCGGCATCGCCACCTCGGGCAGGATGCGGACCAGACGGCCGGCGTCGAGATCGTCCTGCACGGCAAACTGCATCAGATGCGCGATGCCGGCTCCGGCAAGCGCCGCTTGCCGGATGGCGCCGCCGTCGTCGGTATCGAGCCGCCCCTTCGGCACGATCACCGTGCCGTCGGCCAATGTGACGGGATAAGGCCGGCCGGCCATCTGGTAACGGACGAAGTCGTGGTCTTGCAATGCCTCGATCGAAGCCGGCCGGCCGCGCCGTTCGACATAGGTCCGCGAGGCCACCAGCACGATCGGCAGATTGGCGATCTTGCGCGCGACGAGCCCGGTGTCCGACAGCGCCCCCATGCGCACCGCCACGTCATAGCCTTCGCGGATCAGGTCGGCATGGCGGTCGGTGACGCTGAGCTCCAGCTTCACCTCGCCGTGCTGAGCCAGGAATGCTTGCGCCCAGGAGGCGATCAGGCCGCGCCCGAGTTCGACGGCTGCCGTGACGCGCAGCAAGCCGCGCGCCGTATCCGCCATCTGAACGACGTCCTCGGCATCGTCCAGCGCTCTCAGCAAAGGCGCGACCCGCTCGTAATAGGCGAGGCCTTCGCTGGTCAGTCCCAGCCGACGCGTCGAGCGCTGGATCAGCCTGACCCCCAGCCGCCGCTCGAGCCGCGCCACGCTCTTCGACACCGCCGACGGGCTGGAGCCGAGCAACCGGCTGGCGGCATGGAACGAGCCGGCGTCGACTGTACGCACGAAGGCGACCAGACCGGCGGTCTTTTCGAGGATGGTGGTCATTCAAGAATTCCAGGCACGAAAGAACCGATCGAGGTAATCCTAATACGCTATCCGATCACCATTAAATACCGCTCATCATCGACAAAGGAGATATCTGATGAGCAAGCTGAACGGCAAGGTCGCCATCGTCACCGGCGCCTCCAAGGGTATCGGCGCCGGCATCGCCAAGGGTCTTGCGGCGGCCGGTGCCGCCGTGGTCGTCAACTACGCCTCGTCGCGGGAAGATGCGGACCGCGTCGTTGCCGAGATCAAGGACGCAGGCGGCCGGGCCGTTGCCGTCCACGGCGACGTGTCGCAAGCGGCCGACGTGCGCCGCCTGTTCGAGGCGGCCAAATCGTCGTTCGGTGCGCTCGACATACTGGTCAACAATGCCGGCGTCTTCGCATTCGAACCGCTGGAGGCTGTGACCGAGGCCGAGTTTCACCGCGAATTCGACACCAATGTGCTGGGCACTATCCTGACCATCCGGGAAGCGGTGAACCATTTCGGTGCCGGAGGCGGCAGCGTCATCAACATCAGCTCGGTCGCCAGCCTCAATCCGCAGCCGAACTCCCTGGTCTACGCCGCCACCAAGGGCGCGGTGGATTCGATCACGCTGTCCATGTCGAGAGAACTGGGCGCCCGCAACATTCGCGTCAACGCCATCGCCCCAGGCGGCGTCGACACTGAGGGTCTGAAACGCATCGGCATCGTCGGCAGCGAGTTCGAGAAGCAGGTCATCGCCATGACCCCGCTCGGCCGCTTTGGCCAGCCCGACGACATTGCCCGCATCGCGGTGTTCCTCGCCTCCGACGACGCGTCCTGGCTGACCGGCGAGCGCATCACCGCCTCGGGCGGTTGGCGGTAGGCATAGAGGGCGGCGCGGACCTGCCGTTTCGCGGACCATGCCCACGCTGCGCGACGTCGATAAGATACTGCAATCGATGACGGAAGCGATCTAAGCCCTATGTTGCGGCGAGGGAGGAGCGCCGTGCGGTATCGACGACGGCGAGAAGCCAGGGAGATAACGGATGACGGACGACGAAAGAGCAATCCGAAAGCTGGTCGAGACGTGGATGGATGCGAGCAAGCGTGGAGACATCACGACCGTCCTCAGCCTGATGACGGACGACGCGATCTTCATGGTTCCCGGCCGGGAGCCCTTCGACAAGGCGATCTTCGCGGCGGCCGCGCAGGAGATGGCAGGCGTTCATGTCGACGGCACGAACGAGATCGTTGAACTACAGCTTCTCGGCGACTGGGCCTTCATGCGCGGTCGTATCGATATGACCGCGACGCCGCCGAACGGGAAGCCGGTGCGTCAATCGGGATACACGCTGACACTCCTGCGCAAGGAGGCTGACGGTGAGTGGCGGCTGGCCCGCGATGCGAACCTGCTGACCCAAGGCTAGAGCCGATCTCCGGCGTCTCTGCACCGGCAGGCGCGCCAGGAGAGGGACAAGGTGGCGAAGATGCGACAAATGTCGCCCTGAACAGCGTCCCCTCCTCCACCTGATCACACCGGCAACAGGGCGTTCGGCTTGACGTCGGCGATGGAGGCGAAAGTGTGCGTTTCGCGCACGCCGGGCAGTGGCAGGATGACCCGCTGCAGGAAATCCTGGAACACCGCCATATCGGCGATCCGCGCCTTGACCAGATAATCGAAACCGCCAACCACCATATGGCACTCCAGAACCTCCGGAGCTTTCGCCACGGCTTCGGCGAAGCGGTCGAAGACATGCGGCGCCGTGTGGTCAAGCCGGACCTCGATGAACACCAGCGTTCCCCGGCCGACCTTGTGCGGATCGAGCATGGCCCTGACCGCGGTGATGAACCCGTCGCGGAACAGGCGCTTAACCCGCTGGCTGGTTCCGGTCGGCGACAGCCCGACACGCCCGGCGAGATCAAGCGTCGTCCGGCGCCCGTCCTCCTGCAGCAGCCGGAGCAGGGTGCGGTCTATCTGGTCGAGGTCGCCCATTTCACAATCCACGCTATCTCAGGGATTTGTGTGCTGATTTCACGCAGAGATACCAAATTCAACGTATTTCATCACATGAAACCTCGCAATAACCTGCGCTTCCCTCACCCACTTAGAGCAAACGTGGTGGGCCGATTTTCGACGAACACAGGAGTGCAGGATGACCAAGGAAGCGTTCAGCCCAGCCGGCAAAAGTGCGGCGGAAATCAGCAAGGGAGCGACCGAGATCCTGGTGCTGAGCGAAGCCGACGTGATGGCGTGCATCGACCTCAGCCAGCTTCTCGATGTTTTGGAAGACGGCTTCAAGGCGCTGTCACAAGGCAAGGTCGTCAACCCACCCCGACCACAACTCGACATCCCCGGCGCCGGCTACAACCTCGCCATGCCGGCCCGGATGGAGGGCATGAACCTGACCGTCAAGATCGTCAATGTCTTCGAGAGCAATTTGGCCAAGAACCTGCCCAGCCACCTCGCCACCATCAGCCTGTTCGATCCGCTGTCCGGCCTGCCGGTCTGCATCATGGACGGCACCTCCATAACCGCAGTGCGAACCTCCGGCTCCGCCGTGCTGTCGGTGCGCGCGCTTGCGCGCCGGGACGCCAGGATAGCGACCGTGGTCGGCGCCGGCGTCCAGGCCAACCAGCACCTGCATCTGTTGCCGCTGGTACGCGACTTTGCCGAAATCCGCGTTACATCGAAGAGCTTCGACGATGCGGCAGCGCTTGCCCGGCTGCATCCGTCGGTGGTGGCGGTTGCCGACCTCGAGGCGGCAGTGCGCAGTTCCGACGTGGTGTGCCTGGCGACCCACTCCTACCAGCCGGTGATCGACGCAGGCTGGGTCCAACCGGGCACGCATGTCTCGTCGGTCGGGGTGGCGCCGCCCGGCGGTGAAATGCCGATCGAGCTCATCGGCAAATCCAGTCTTTTTGTCGAAACCAAGGATGCATTCAAACCGACCCCAGTCGGTTCTTGCGAGCTTGCCGGCTTCGATCCTGATTTCGGCACCGAGCTTGGTGCCATGCTGCTCGACCGCGCGCCGGGCCGCGTTTCGGATCAACAGATCACCACCTACAAGGCGATGGGCATTGCGATGGAAGACATGGTCGCCGCCGACCTCGCCTATCGTTGCGCCAGGCGTCTGCGCAAGGGAAAGCTCATCGTGCTGTAGGCGCGTGCCGCGAGCCAGGCGGGATCGGCGTTGCTGACAATGGCGCTTTCGCGGAAGCGGCCAGGCTAAAGGCCGGCCCCTCAGGCCGGCTCGCGCCTCAGCGCCTGCGCCATGCAGTGGATGCCGCCACCCGTCTTCGAGATCTCGCTCATGTCGACGGCCGCTACCTCGAAGCCGCGTGCCTTGAGTTGGCCGATCAGCGTCTGGCTCGAGGTCGGCGCGATCACCCTGTCTTTGCCCAGCGACATGAAATTGCAGCCGAGCGCCATCGTGTCCTGGAAAGGCACGTCGATGATTTCGTGGCCCTTGCCCTTCAGCCAGTCGACGATGCCCGGCTCCGTGCAGGCGAGGCAGACGGCGGTCAGTTTTTCGGCGATCGGCACCACCATCAGATCGATATGGACATAATATTCGTCGATGAAGGCAATGCGGGTCTCCCAACCCTCCTTGTCGAACCAGGCCTGGACCTGGCGCGCGCCCTCCTCCTGGGTGCGGGCGCCGCCGCAGCCGATCAATACCACGCCGTCCTCGATGACGTTGAAGTCACCGCCTTCGAAGGTTCCTGCGGTGACCATGTCGTAGATTGGGATGCCGAGCTTCTCATAGGTGCGGATCGCCGCATAGTTCTCGCCGCGCCGCCACCAGTTGGCCATCGCGGTGATGATGACGCCGTACGGGGTCATGACGCTGGAATCGCGTGAATAGACCTGCATCGGCAGTTCCGGCGTCGGCTCGTGCCAGTGGATGTTGACGCCGAAATGCTCATAGGCGGCGACCAGGTCCTTGTGCTGCGCCTGCGCGATCTGGACGTTGCACGGCGCTTCGCGCAGATGCTTTCGCGACAGCGAGCTGGTCGAGAGATGGCGCAGGAAGTTGGGCGAGCCGAGCAGCACGTCGGTCAGCACGTCGGTCTCGTTGGCGAAGCCCCAAGTGGTCAGCGGCTTGGTGCCGCCGGCCGGATTGCGGCGTTGCAACGAAAACGGTTCTGCTACGATGCGGTCATGAACGGTCATGGGATTCTCCTCGCTTGGGTGATCACGCGGCTTGCGGGTTGCTTGGTATCCACCAGTCCCGTCCGCGCGGGGTGGTGACATATTCCGGCCAGCGGAAATGGATCGGCGGCTCGTAGTCGCAAAGCGGCGCCAGCCATTTGCTGCCGCCAATGCCGCCGCCGGTGCGGACGATGAACTCGTCCATCGCCGCATCGCGGGCGGACTTGTCTTCCAGCAGGCGAAGTGCTGCCAGCGCAATCGTCTTCGACGCGCAGGTGACCATCGGATCGATCGTGGCGGAAATACCGCCCAGCGCGTTCATCGCCCAGGACGGATAGGCGTGGCCGTTCCGCGAACGCAGCGCCGGGCGGGCGACATAGAACCGCGCCGTCGGCGCGTGCCATGACATGTCGGTGTAATCATCCGAGGTCGAATTGAGCTGCGACGGCGGCAAGTCGCGGCGCAGGATCGCCTCCGCATCCTGCGGCGCAATCAGGTGCTCCATCTCGGCTATGAACGGCTCGTCGGTCGTCGCGCCGCCGGCATTGACCTGGATTTCGCGGGCGATCGCCTTGGCCGTCTCGTCCCAGCGCGGTGGCCCGACCGTCGACAGCGCCTCATAGGCGATATCAGCCATGGCGTGATTGGCCAGCCCCGGACGCGACTTCGACACCCAGTGCCGCTCATGGCGGCAGCCGCTCATTTTCGCGGCGGCTTCCGCATTGCGGTCGAGCACGGCGGTCACCTGCTCGGCCATCGCAAGCGTCGGCACGCGGATCATGTACTGGATCTCGGCCAGGCCCGCCGGCAGATTGTCGGCGGTCGCCTGCCCCGCCGTCAGGATCGCCTCGCTGATCGACCAGCCGCCCTGATGCGGCAGCATGGAATCGCGTAGCGCCTTGGACGCCATGTACATCATCATGAGCGCGTCGTTGGCACCCGGCGCCCTGACCGCCGAATGCGCCTGCGGAATCGGTGCACCATCGCTTGTGCGAACCCAATTTTCGGGTTCGTCGCACACAAAGCGGTAGATCATCGCGTAGGCGGCACCGCAATGCGTGTCCCAGCGCGCCGTGTTGCAGAGCGGCAGCATGTAAAAGGGATGAAAGGAGATCATGCCGGCAAGCCCGTCATAATAGCCCTTTGCCGCATGAATCGGCTTCGATCCCCGCACCTTCTCCGCCGGCTCGCCGGTGAAGCGCAGCGTGCCCGGTATGCCGTGCCGCTGCATCGCCGCTTTGGTCGCCAAAAGCCCGCCAAGGCTGGCAATACCGAGGCCGGAATGCGGATCGGTGTGGCCGCCGGCCTGTTCGCCGAGACCCGGGCGCGGACGCCTCACTGTCGCCGCATCCTGGCAGTTGCCGGGTACGGCGTCATACTCGGCATACATGCCGATGGTCGGCCCGGCGCCGTTGGTCCAATGGGCGCAGAAGGCGGTGGGCATGCCGCCAGAGCCTTCCTCCACAGAAAAGCCTTCGTGCTTCAGACGTTCCACATACCAGGCGGCCGACTGGTATTCGCGCCAGGCGGTCTCGCCGAAATCGAAGATCGTCCGCGTCCACGCCGACAGCGACGGCTGGATGTCATCCAGACAGGCAAGCGCGGTCGCTTGGGCCGAGTTCGTCACCGGTTCCTCCATGGACGAGAAGAAAGCAGTGAAGCGCCTCGCCAAAAAGTGATATGTTTTCCCGGCTCATGCAAATTCGGTTCACCTCTTGAGAATTCCATCGACGCAGGCGCTGCGCGCCCTCGACAGTTTTGCCCGTCACGGCAGCGTCTGGCGCGCTGCTGACGAACTGCATCTGACCCGCAGCGCCGTCAGCCATCAGCTCCGCCTGCTCGAACGCGATCTCGGCTTCGATCTGCTCGAGCGCATCGGCAAGGGCGTGGCGCTCACTCCGCGCGGCCAGCGCTATGCCAGCGACGTGCGCAAGGCGCTGACTGTGCTGGGCGACGCAGTGACTCGCCACGCCGGCACCGGCGTCGGCGGCTCGTTCAGCGTCAGCTGCACGCCGGGTTTCGCCTCGCTGTTCCTGTGCACTCACATTGGCGAATTCCGGCAGATGTACCCCGATGTCGCGCTGCGCATCCTGACGCCGCGGCGGCTGGACGACGTCAGCAATGCCGAAGCCGACGCCTTCATCGCCTTCGGCGTCGGCAACTGGCCGAACCGCGCGGTCGAGCTATTGTGCGAAATCTCGTTTACGCCGCTGTGCAGCCCGACGCTGCTCAACAAAGTCGGCGGCTTTTCCAAGCCGGCCGACGTGCTGCGCGCCAATCTGCTGCATCTCGGCGACACCGAGGACTGGGCGCGGTGGCTGGCGCTATCGAAGGTCGAGAATCCGGACATCGAGGGCGGCATCTTCTTTTCCGACATGAACCTGGTCTTTTCGGCGGCGATCGCCGGCCAGGGCATCGCCATGGGCGACGAGTTGACCAGCCGCCGGGCGCTGAGCGAAGGCCGACTGGTGCGCCCCTTCGACATCGCGATCAGTTCGCCGCGGTCGTACTTCTTCGTCTCAGAGCATGCCAAGGCGAGCCACCCGGTGCTGGATGTATTCAGTGGATGGTTGCGGTCGAAGCTGTCGGAGAACCAGCGTTAATCTCCCCCTCGACAAGGGGAGAGATTTGGCGCTACACCTCACCATAGATGAATCAAATTTGCCGGTCAGGCGAAAACTATTCGGTTGCGGTGAGCCGCCGCCCTGCCTACGATTTCAATCAGCATTGAGGACAAAGGCAGGATGCAGCAACCCGGCCGGGCCGCAGAGATCAAGGCAATCGGGATCGGCAAGAGCTTCGGCTCGTTCCGTGCACTGGACGATCTGACGCTCGATATCGGCCGCGGTGAGTTCCTGACCCTCCTCGGGCCTTCCGGTTCGGGCAAGACCACCTTCCTGATGATCCTTGCCGGTTTCGTGCAGCCGACCGACGGTCGCCTTTACAGCGACGGCGTCGACATCACCGAGCGGCCGGCCGAACAGCGTGCGGCCGGCATGGTTTTCCAGGGTTACGCGCTGTTCCCGCATATGTCGGTCGAGGCCAACATCGCCTTCCCGCTCAAGGTGCGCAAGAAATCGTCGGCAGAGATCAAACGACGTGTCGGCGAGATGATCGAGCGCGTCGGGCTGAAGGGCCACGAGAAGAAACTGCCGTCGCAGCTTTCCGGCGGCCAGCAGCAGCGCGTGGCGCTGGCACGCGCGCTGGTGTTCGAGCCGGGCGTGCTCCTCCTCGACGAGCCGTTCTCGGCGCTCGACAAGGGCTTGCGCGGCCAGATGCAGGCCGAGATGAAGCGGCTGCACCAGGAGACCGGCACCACCTTCGTCTTCGTCACCCATGACCAGAGCGAGGCGCTGGCGCTATCGTCGCGCGTTGCCATCTTCAACCACGGCAAATTGCTGCAGGTTGGCGCGCCTGACGAGGTTTACGACCGGCCGGCCAGCCGTTTCGTCGCCGAGTTCCTCGGCGAGATCAACATGCTGCCGCTGAAGGGCGTGCGCAACGCCGACAACGGCGCCACCGGCCTATGCGAAGATCGCACCATCACGCTGCGCGGCAATGCAAGCGCCGTCGGCAGCAGCGCCATCCTGGCGATCCGGCCCGAATACATGTCGATCGCGCCCGAAGCGGCCGCCGGCGAGAACGGCATCGCCGCGACTGCGGTCGCTTCGACCTATCTCGGTGCCGCGACGCGGCTCGATCTCACGACGCGCCAGGGCGCCAGGGTGACGGTCTCGGTGCCGAACGAGGTCGCAGCGTCGGCACTCAGCAAGGGCAATTCCGTGTGGCTGACATGGCCGGCGGAAAAAGGTTTCCTCCTTCCGGACGGAGGACAATGACGATTGGCGTGGCGAAGCTGAATTCGCCAAGCTGACTTTCGGGAAGTATCAACGACAAAAAAGGGGAACTGACATGAAAAACAATTCAAAGATGAGCGAAACCAAGAAACACTCTATCGAGACGCTGTCCGCCAGGGCGGCGCGCGGTGAGATCTCGCGCCGGCAGTTCACGCAGCTGGCCGCACTCGTGCTGGCCGGCACGCCGATCCTGCTGCGCTCGACCGGCGCGTTCGCGCAAGCCAAGGAACTGGTGCTGGTCAATTGGGGCGGCGACGCCATCACCGCCTATGATGCGGCCTATGGCCAGGCCTTCACCAAGGAGACCGGCATCACCGTCAAGATGGATGGCTCCGGCCCGACAGAAGGCGCGATCGCGGCGCAGTTCAAGAGCGGCGCCCCGACCTGGGACCTGGTCGACGTCGACCCGTTCTCGGCCATCACCCTCGGCGCCCAAGGCATGCTCGAGCCGATCGACTATTCGATCGTCGACAAGAAGAAGATGCGCGAGGGCTTCGGCTGGGAGCACGCCGCCTCGACCTATTTCTTCTCCTATGTCATCGCCTATGATTCCGAGAAATTCGGCAGCCAGGCACCGACCGGGATGGCCGATTTCTTCGACGTGACGAAATTCCCCGGCAAGCGCTCGCTCTACAAATGGGGCGTGTCGAGCTGGGAAGCGGCACTGCTCGCCGACGGCGTCGCGCCTGCCTCGCTCTACCCGCTCGATCTCAAGCGCGCGCATGACAAGATCGCCGCCTTCAAGGAAAACGTCGTGGCCTATTGGGGCGGCGGCGCCGAAAGCCAGAGCGTGCTGCTCGACGGCGAGGCTTCGATGGCGATCGTCTGGTCGACTCGGGCGTCGCTGATCGAGCAGGATTCCGGCGGCAAGATCAAATTCATCTGGGACCAGGGCCTGATCTCGCCCGGCGCGCTCGCGGTGCTCAAGGGCAATCCTGGCGGCAAGGACGCGGCGATGAAGTTCATCGCCAGCGCCCAGGATCCGGAAAAGCAGCTCATTATGTTCGACAAGCTCGGCCAGGGTCCGGCCAACCCGGCCGCCGACGCGCTGATCTCCGCCGACAAGAAGCGCATCAACCCGGTCGACCCCGAAAACATGAAGAAGCAGATCGCGCTCGACATGGAGTGGTACGCCAAGAACTACGGGGCCGCACTCGACGAATACACGAAGATCATCTCCGCCTGATAGGACCGGGATAACCGGGGCCGAGATGAAAGCATATCTCTCCGACAGGATGGGCGCGGCGCTGTTGATGGCGCCGCTGCTCCTGTTCCTTGCCGCCGCCTATGCCTGGCCATTTTTCGGCGTCGTCAATTGGAGCTTCACGCTGCCAGAGCCGGGGCTCGGGCAGTATGGCACGCTGCTTAGCGACCCGCTGGTTCAGTCGGTGTTTGTCCGCACGCTGCGCATCGCCGCGATCGTCACGATTGTTTCGGTTGCCGCTGCCTATGCCATCACCGTGGTCTGGGTGCGCGGCACGCCGGCGCAGCGCGTAATCGCCGAATTCTGCATCCTGGTGCCGTTCTGGATCTCGGTGCTGACGCGCGCCTTCGGCTGGGTTGCGCTGCTTTCCAATCGCGGCCTGTTCAATACCTGGCTGCAGGCGATCGGCTTCATTTCAGAACCGCTGACGCTGGTACGCAACGAATTCGGCGTCATCGTCGGCATGACGCATTTCCTTATCCCCTTCGCCGTGTTTCCACTGGCGTCGTCGATGCGCAGCCTTGACGATCGCGTCCTGCTGGCGGCGCGCGGGCTCGGCTCCAGCCGTATGCGCACCTTCTGGTCGGTGTTCGTGCCCATGACCCGCTCCGGCATCATCGGCTCGGCGCTAATCGTCTTCGTGTTTTCGCTGGGCTTCTTCGTGACGCCGGCGATCCTCGGCGGCGGCCGCAGCGTGATGGTCGCCGAGCTGATCTATCTCCGCATCTTCCAGAGCCCGGACTGGGGCCTAGGGGCGGCGATCAGCGTCGTACTGGTGCTGTTCGTCGGCGCGCTGATGGCGCTGGTGTTCCGCTATGTCAGGCCGAGGCAGCTGATCTGATGCCGACCTACCGCCCCGGCCCCGTCTCGCTGATCCTCGCCGCCCTGGTCGCGCTGTTCCTGTTGTTGCCGCTGCTTGCCGTCATTCCGGTGTCGCTGACGCCGACCCGCATGCTGGCGATGCCGTCCGGCGAATTGTCGCTGCGCCATTACCGGGCGCTGATCGAGGATCCGCGCTGGATCAACTCGATCCTGCTCTCGATCAGGATCGGCGTCTTCAGCAGCGCCTTTTCCACCGTGCTGGCGCTGTGCTTCAGCCTTGGCGTGTGGATGTTCCAGCCGCGCTTCACCGCCGCACTGGTCGGCTTCGTGCTGCTGCCGATGGTGGTGCCGCCGGTGGTTTCGGCGATCACGCTCTACTTCCTGCTGACCTCGATCTCCGGCGTCAGCTCGTTCTTCGGCTACGACACCTGGCTCGGTGTCGCCATGGCGCATGCAGTGATGACGGTGCCCTTCGCCACGGTGCTGATCCTGGTGTCGCTCAGCCAACTCGACCGGCGCATCGACCTTGCAGCGCGCGGCCTCGGCGCCACGGTATGGGAACGCGCCACCCGCATCATCATGCCCAACATCAAGTTCGGCATCGTCACCGCCGCCCTGCTGTCGTTCGTGCTCTCATGGGAAGAGATCGGCGTCACCCTGTTCATCACCTCGGTCAACGCCATCACGCTGCCCCGGCTGATGTGGATGGGCCTGCGCGACAACATCGACCCGGCGATCGCCGCACTCTCGGTGATCCTGATCATCATCACAGTGCTGGTGCTGGCGGCGCGCAGCCTTGTGGTCAGGCTGCGCCGGGCGCATTAGGGCAGGCAGACGCGTGCCTGCCCTACCCGGGGTCGGCATGCGTTCGTTGCTATGCTGGTGAGTGGCTCGTTGGGACTCCGATTGGAACGGGACGCCCGCCGACCTTCCGGCGGCGGAACGCCGCTTTCACGCCATGATGACAGCCGCAAATGAAACCTTGTACCACGGCATGCGTTTTGGTGCGTTCAACTCACCAAAGGTTCCACCATGGATCAAGGATGGTTTTCCAAGCCGGTTACTGTTTCGGTCGGCATCACGGGAACGATCCGACATATTTCCAACGCACAACAGGCTGTCGAATTGCTGACAGGCCAGTGGCGCGACGCTGGCAGCCTGCAACATGGCGCCGCACTGCGCGCATGCCGCCGGGCCATGAGCGGCGATGTTACAACCGAGGCCGCAAGGGAAGCCTTTGTCGGCGCCGCGCGGGAGGCGCATGTTCTGGTCGAGTGAGCGGCCGGGCCTGCTCGCCCTAGCCATCGAGCATTCGTCGCGGACCGGACCGAATACCAAGCGGAGCTATGTCAACGCGTCGCGCTATCCCATGGCGTGGCGGATTGTCTTGGATAGACGGCTAAGGAATGCCGGTCTAGACGATGCGTCGAGCTTCCACGACAGCACCGCCGTCGCCATTTTCCGTGGCAACACCCCGACTGACAGGAACCAGGCGGCAAGGACGGCGCGCCGCCGCAGGGACGCGGTCATTTCGAGGCTGGCGACGGCGCCCGCCGCCCCGAGCGCCAGCCGGAAATCATTGGCCACGGGATGCCGGCGTCTGTCTGCGCACAGCGACGCCAGCCGCTCTTCCAGATGGACCGGATCGTGGCGGACCGCCACCGACGGCACGATTGTTAAGCCGATCCCGGAGGCTTGATCCGACAGCGCCTGCATGCGGCGGAAATCGTGGGTTACCCTCCAGCGCGCCCGCTCGGCGAGCTTTTCACCGAAGACCGAATGGTTGGCGCCGTGGATCCGATAGGCGCCGACGCATTCCTCAATGGACTGGACGTGCCCGTACATAGGCGCCAGCGTTGCAAGATAGCCGTCGGCGCCCTGGCGGAACTCCGGCTCTGGAATCGGCATGATCGATTCCAGGGTTGTGCGGTCAAAGGCCAGCCCGCTGGTTACGGTTGTCTGGTAGCGGCCCTTGTGCAGAAGTTTCGGCATGACGTCGCCGCTGTCGAACGGCAGTTCGGGCGGCGGAAAGACGTCCTTGATGCGTTGCCGCTCGTCGACGATATGCAGCCTGGACTGCACCTGGGCCGTTGCCGCATCCCAGGTGTCGACGATCGTGGAAACAGCGGTCGGATAGAGGTAGTCGTCGGCGTCGAGGAACAGGACGATCTTGCCCGAGCTTGCCGCAAAGCCGGTGTTGAACGCGGCGGCATGCCCGCCATTTTGCACTCGCGGGCATGCGACGATCTCGTCGCGATAGGATTCTATGATTGTCGTGGAATTGTCCTGCGATGCATCGTCGACGACGATGACTTCGACATCCGCGTAGTCCTGCTCCAGCGCGCTATCAATGCTGCGTTTGAGGAAATGCGCGTAATTGTAGTTCGGGATGATGATTGAGACCGGAATCCTCGGTTCAGACTGCATCGCGTTTGACCTCGCATCTTGCTTTGGTTTCGGCAAAAGCCCGCTCACGGGCCGCCCCCTCTTCAAGCGCGACGAGTTCCTGAGAGGAAAGCATGCGCCTTCCGTCGGGAGACGGGTCACGTCTCTTGCGACTTCGTAGCGAGGCCGCCATGCTTTCGAGGGCTGCCGCCTTGGTCAGGTTGTGGTCGGCGGCAGCACAAGCTCCGACGGTTTCGGCCGCTCGCAACCGAGCCCGACGGAAATGTCTCGCCTTCGGTCGCGATCAGGTCGGGATCGAAGTGGACGGGTGCCTTGAAGGCATGGCGGATACTGGCCTTCAAATACGGCTGGAGCAAGCCCCCGCGCCAACAACAAGACTCACAAGCCTGTTACATCCGAGGCAGCGCGCAGCGGCGTGGCCTGTGGATAATCGCAGATGTTGGAGATTGGCCGCGGCTAGTCCGAAGCCGGCGGCAGCCGGCTTCGGACTATGACCATGCAGCCTGAACAATCAGGCGGCCTGCAGCCCTGGCAGCGACAGGTCAGCTTCCTCCGGCAAGTGGCCGGCCATTGCTGCGGCAAACTTGGTCTGGTCGAGTTCCCCTTCCCAGCGCGCCACGACCACGGTCGCCACCGCATTGCCGACGAAGTTGGTCAGCGCCCGGCATTCCGACATGAAGCGGTCGACGCCGAGGATCAGAGCCATGCCGGCGACCGGCACCGTGGGTACGACCGAGAGCGTCGCGGCGAGCGTGATGAAGCCGGCGCCGGTGATGCCGGCGGCACCCTTGGAGCTCAGCATGGCAACGGCGAGCAGCAGGATCTGGTCGCCGAAGGTGAGCGGCGTGTCGGTCGCCTGCGCTATGAACAAAGCGGCCAACGTCATGTAGATGTTGGTGCCATCGAGGTTGAAGGAATAGCCGGTCGGGATGACCAACCCGACCACCGAGCGGTTGCAGCCGGCGCGCTCCATCTTGGACATCAGGCCCGGCAGTGCCGCTTCCGAGGACGAGGTGCCGAGCACCAGCAGCAGCTCTTCCTTGATGTAGCGGATCAGCGCCAGGATCGAGAAGCCGTTGTAGCGGGCAACGGCGCCAAGCACCACCAGCACGAACAGCAGCGCGGTCAGATAGAATGTGCCGATCAGCATCGCGAGGTTGGCGATCGAGCCGATGCCGTATTTGCCAATGGTGAAGGCCATGGCGCCGAAGGCGCCGATCGGCGCGGCCTTCATCAGGATGGCGACGAGGCGGAAGATCGGCGTGGTCAGTGCCTGCAGGAAATCGACGACCGGACGGCCGCGGTCGCCGACCATGGCCAAAGCGACACCGAACAGCACCGAGAAGAACAGCACCTGCAGGATGTCGCCCTTCGCGAAGGCGCCGGTGATCGTGTCGGGGATGACATTCATCAGGAAGCCGACAATGCTGGTGTCGTGTGCCTTTTCGGCATAGGTCGCCACCTTGGTGGCGTCGAGCGTGGCCGGATCGATATGCATGCCGGCACCCGGCTGGACGACGTTCGACACGACGAGACCGACGACAAGCGCCAGCGTCGAGAACACCAGGAAATAGATCATCGCCTTGCCGGCGACGCGGCCGATCTTCTGCAGGTCGGCAACGCCGGCGATCCCGGTCGCCACCGTCAGGAAGATCACCGGCGCGATCACCATCTTCACCAGCTTGATGAAGGCGTCGCCGAACGGCTTCATCGCCTCACCGGTTTCGGGATAGAAGTGGCCGAGAAGCACACCGGCGGCGATCGCCGCCAGCACCTGCACATAGAGATGCCGGTAGAAGGGAAGTTTGCCGCGCGGCTCGGCGGCAGCGAATACTGTCTGCATGACGTCCTCCATTGTGCTCCGATCGAAAGCTCGACCTCCCGGAGCAATTGCATTGACCCCCAGCAGCCTCGCGACCGCTGAATTCGTGTTTGCAACTGCCGTGCCAGACTGCGGGGAAGAGAATTTCCCTATGATTTTATTGAATATTCTCGAAATCGAGGTTTCGTTTCGCGCATAGAAAGTGCGGATATTCGCATAGCCGAATTGTGCTTTGTGCGAAAACATGCACAAATGGCTGATGCTGCAACGCCCCGCCGCTGCCCCGTTTTCAACGCCCCAACCGTCGACGCCCGAGCAACTCGGCAGGCGAGCGCGCCGTGCCTGGCTGCTGTTTGCGGCCATCGCCCTTGCGATCGCCACGGCCGCACTTTACGGCGCAGGCCTTTATGGCCGCACCACGGAGGCTGGGGCACTGGCGGCGCAAGGCCGCACCGACGCCAATCTGAAGGTCGCGCTGCTGCGCGCCGTGCTGGAGAGCCCGCGCGCCCTGCCCCTGCTTTTGTCAGAGGACCAGCAGGTGCGCGACGCGCTGGCACAGAAAAGTGCTGCTGCGGTCGATGTGCTGAACCGCAAGCTTGAAGGGCTGGTCTCCGGCACCAAGGCTTCGGTGCTCTATGTCATCGGCACCGACGGGCTGGCGATCGCCTCCAGCAACTGGCGCGAGCCGATCAGCTTCGTCGGCAACGACTACCGATTTCGCGATTATTTCTCCGGCGCGATGCGGGCCGGAACTGCCGAATATTTCGCGCTCGGCAATGTCAGCAAACGCCCCGGTCTCTACATCTCGCGCCGCGTCGGCGATGATGCCGCACCGCTCGGCGTCGTTGTCGTCAAGGCGGAGTTCGACCAGCTCGAGGCCGACTGGCACGAGGCGAACCGCCCGGCCTACGTCAGCGACGAGAATGGCGTCGTCCTGATCACCAGCGTGCCGTCCTGGCGCTTCATGACGACCGGGCCGCTTGCCGGGCCTGATCTTGCCGCCATTCAGAACAGCCAGCAGTTCGGCGACGCACCGCTGATGCCATTGCCGATCACGCGCCCGCAGGCGCTCAGCCCGGACGTGTCGATCATCCATGCGGTGACGCCCGGCGGCAACGACGCGGAATATCTCAAGCTTTCAACGCCGGTCCCTTCGACTCCCTGGCGGCTCGACTATCTCGTCCCGGCCGAAGCGCCGATCGCCGCCGCGGTCCGTGAAATGCGGCTCCTTGCACTCGGCGTCATTGTCCCGTTGCTCGGCCTTGCTGCGTATCTGTTGTGGCGGCGGCAGTCGGGGCAAATGCGGATCGCCGCCGAACAGGCGGCGCGCACCGAGCTCGAACGTCGCGTGATCGAACGGACCGAGGATCTGAGCCGCGCCCGCGATCGGCTGCAGGCCGAGATATCAGGCCATCGCAGCACGGAAGCCAAGCTGCAGGTGGTGCAGCAGGATCTGGTCCAGGCCAACCGCCTCGCCATCCTCGGCCAGGTCGCCGCCGGCGTCGCCCACGAGATCAACCAGCCGGTCGCCACTATACGCGCCTATGCCGACAACGCCCGCGTCTTCCTCGACCGCAAGCAGACTTCGCCGGTCGAGGAAAATCTCGGCGCCATCGCAGCACTTACCGAACGTATCGGCACCATTACCGAAGAATTGAAGGCCTTTGCCCGCAAGGGTCGCACCGCCGCCGAGCCTGTCGAATTGCGCGGTGTCATCGAAGGCGCCGTGGTGCTGTTGAGAAGCCGCTTTGCCGGCCGGCTCGACGCACTGGCCATCGACCTGCCGCCGCCTTCCCTCAAGGTCATGGGCAACCGTGTCCGGCTCGAACAGGTGCTGATCAACCTCTTCCAGAACGCGCTCGAAGCGTTGGAAGGCCGCGACGACGCTCATGTGCGGGTTTCGGTCGAGGAGACGGCGGGCGGTGTGACGGTCGGCGTGTTTGACAACGGACCGGGCATTCCGCCCGCAATCCTTAGATCGCTGTTCACGCCGTTCAACACCTCAAAGGAAAAAGGCCTCGGCCTTGGCCTCGTCATCTCGAAGGATATCGTCGCCGATTATGGCGGACGCATCGAGGTTTCGAGCGACCATCGCGGCACCCGCTTCACCATCCATCTTGCAAAAGCAGTGTAATGGCAAAGGCAGCATGACCAATGACGACGCAGCGCCGGTGATCCTGATCGATGACGACAGCGATCTCCTCAGGGCCACCGCGCAGACGCTTGAGCTTGCCGGCTTTTCGGTATTGGCTTTTTCGGTGGCGGCCGAGGCGCTGGCCAGGCTCGACGCCGGTTTTGCCGGCGTGGTGGTGTCGGATATCCGGATGCCTGAGATCGACGGCTTGCTGCTTTTCGATTGCGTCCTGCGGCTGGACGCGGACATTCCAGTCATCCTCGTCACCGGGCATGGCGACATCGCGGTTGCCGTCAAGGCGATCAAGGACGGCGCCTACGACTTCATCACCAAACCCTTCGCCGCCGACCGGCTGGTGCAGAGCGTGCGCCGCGCGGCGGAAAAGCGCCGCCTGGTGCTGGAGAACCGCGCCTTGCGCGAAGCGGCCGGAGAAGCGCAGGACGGCCTGCCGCTGATCGGCCAGACGCCGGCGATGGAAAGGCTGCGCCGCACGCTGCGCCAGATCGCCGACACCGATGTCGACGTGCTGGTGACCGGCGAGACCGGCTCCGGCAAGGAGGTGGTGGCAAGCCTCTTGCATCGCTGGAGCCGCCGCGCCAGGGGCAATTTCGTTGCGCTGAATTGCGGCACTCTGCCGGAGACGGTCATCGAGAGCGAGTTGTTCGGCCATGAGGCCGGCGCCTTCACCGGCGCGCAGAAGAAGCGGATCGGCCGCATCGAGCACGCCAGCGGCGGCACGCTGTTCCTCGACGAGATCGAAAGCATGCCGGTCTCGACACAGGTGCAGATGCTGCGCGTGCTGGAGATGCGCGAGGTCACGCCGCTCGGCACCAACGAGTTGCGGCCCGTCGACCTGCGCGTGGTTGCGGCCGCCAAGGTCGATCTCGGCGATCCGCGCCAGCGCGGCACGTTCCGCGAGGATCTCTACTACCGGCTCAACGTGGTGACGATCTCCATTCCGCCGCTGCGCGAGCGCCGCGACGACGTCGCCCTGCTGTTCTTCTATTTCGCCGAGCTCGCCGCCGCCCGCTTTCGGCGTCCGGTGCCGGCGGTGCCGGCCTCGGTGCACCGCCATCTCAGGGAGCATGACTGGCCGGGCAATGTGCGCGAGCTCGCGCATTTCGCCGAGCGGTTTGTGCTTGGATTGGAAGAAGACGCTGGAGCGCTTCCCCCTGGCCCAGCCCGGCCGGATGCCGACATGAAGCTGCCGGAGCGGCTGGAGCGCTACGAGGCCGACATCATCCGCGAGACGCTTGGCCGCAACGAGGGCGACGTCAGGCGCACGATCGAAGCGCTGGGGATTCCGCGCAAGACGTTCTACGATAAGCTCCAGCGCCACGGCATCGTGCGCAGCGAGTTTTCCAGGTAAAGGGCCCACAGGCCGGCAAGCGTCGGCGACCCTTCCGTGGCCTTCCTCCGAACGCCGATTCCGATCTTCGCGATCATGCGCTAGACTTGCAGGAACTCAACCGGGCTGACCCATGATTGTCCAGACCTGCATCAATGGCGCGCGCAGCGCCGATTTTCATCCGCAACTGCCGCTTGACCCCGGAGCCATGGCGCGTGACGGCGCGGCCTGCGTCGCGGCCGGTGCCGCCGAGCTGCATGTCCATGCGCGCGGGCTCGACGGCCGGGAAAGCCTCGCTCCTGAGGCGATCGACCGCACCATCCTTGCCCTCCGCCGCGCCTGCCCGGGAACGCTGATCGGTGTCTCCACCGGCGCCTGGATCGAGAACGACGACGAGCGGACGCTTGCCGCGATCGCCAGCTGGAGCGAGCTGCCCGACTATGCCTCGGTCAATCTGAGCGAGAAGGCCGCGCCCGAGATCATGCAAAGCCTGCGGCAGCGCGGCATCGGCATCGAGGCCGGGCTCGCCTCCGTCGCTGATGCCGAGCGCCTGGTCCGGCTCGACCGTGGCAGCCAGGTGCTGCGCATCCTGATCGAGATCTCGGAGCAGGCGCTGGACGCGGCATGGGAAGTCAGCGACGGCATCGCGGCCGTGCTTGACCGTGCCGGGATGCGACGGGCGATCCTGCTGCATGGCGAAAACGCGACAGTCTGGCCATTCGTGCACCGGGCGGCGGAGCGCAACTGGTCGACGCGTGTCGGGCTGGAAGACGGCAAAGAGCTTCCGGACGGCGCTACGGCATCAGGCAATGCCGCACTGACGGCTGCTGCCGTCGCAATCTTCCGGGCCGGTCGCTGATTCATCCCACAGGTTTCGGGCGCCTTGCCTGACCAGGATCTTTTCGGGGTCCTGCCTCAGGCCACGTCCCGCAAAGTCGAACGCGGCGTCGCCGACTTGGCGCCGGCGCGATCCTCGTGAAGCGCGAAACCCGCGGCGCCCGGATCGCCCAGTTCGGGGCGGAGCTGCATGCTCGGGATGTGGTAGTCTCCGCCATTCTGCTGCCGATAGGGAATGGGCCGGATTGTCTCGAGCGTCCGCATCCTTTCGCGCAGCCGATCCGCGACAGGCTCGAAATCTGCCTCCCCCAAACGATCCACTCTGTAGACCACGAACGGCGGAAGCACGTCGTAGCCTGGATAGTAAAGGATCCCGTGATTGATCGGGAACAGCAAGTCGTCGATCGGGCCGTTGACGCCGCGGGCGGAGTAATGCTCTTCCCAGCCGCCGGTGGTCACGATCAGCATCGCGCGCTTGCCGGCGAGCGTTCCCTCACCAAAGCGATCACCCCACCGCTTGTCGCTATGCTCGCCGACACCATAGGCGAAGCCGTAGGCGTACACCCGGTCGACCCAGCCCTTGAGGATCGCCGGCATGGCGTACCACCACAGCGGGAACTGGAGGATCAGCGTGTCGGCCCACAGCAGCTTGTCGATTTCGGCTTTAACGTCACCGGTCAGAGTGTTGGTCGCAAAAGCTTTTCTGGATGCCGCAGCCGGCAGGAAGCGTTCTTCGGGCGGCCACGACGGAAAGTCGGCGCGGTCCACCTCGGATTTCCAGCCATCGGCATAGAGGTCCGATATCAGCACCTCGTGGCCCTGGGCCTCGAGTTCCCTGATGGCGACGTCACGCAGTGCACCGTTGAGCGAACGCGGTTCAGGATGAGCAAAAACCAGTAGGACTTTCATGGGTCAACTCCGAAGGAAGGACGATCGACGCTAAAGGTAGCCAGCCCCGGGATGATCCGCTATATCTGAGCAATGCATAAGATTATGCCGAATAATGGATAGGTCAGACGTCACACTCGAGCGCATGCGCACCTTCGTTCGCGTCGCCGAGCGCGGCAGCCTTTCGGCGGTGGCGCGCGAACTCGGAGTTGGGCAATCGACGGTCACACGGCATTTGCGGGAGCTCGAGGAGGCCATCGGCGTGCCCTTGCTCAGCAGGACCACCCGGCGTGTCACGATGACCGACGAAGGCAGCCGTTACTATGCCGACGCTGTCCAGATCCTGCGCCTCGTTGAGCAGGCTGGCGATGAGGCGCGGGGCACGCGCGGCGCGTCGGCCGGCACGATCAGGATATCCTGCACGGCGGCGCTCGGGGTCTTGCATGTCAGCCGCCTGATCTTCGCCTTCCAGGACCGCTATCCCGACATCGGGATCGATCTCAGCCTCACCGACGAACGCATCGACCTTGTGCGGGAAGGCGTCGACATCGCGCTTCGCCTAGGTCCGCTCACCGACAGCTCGATGAAACTGCGGGCGCTCGGCCAATCCCGGCGTTTGCTGGTGGCAGCACCGGCCTATCTGGCGGTGCGGGGCAGACCGGCTGTCCCGCAGGATCTGCCTGGCCATGAAGGCATCCGGATGTCGAACATCACGGGAAGCGACACGCTCGCCCTGCAGGGGCCTGGCGGCGAACGCCACGCGGTGCCTTTTGGCGGCCGGTTTCGGGTCGACCATGGGCTCGCCGCGCGCGAAGCGCTCGTCGCCGGACGCGGTATCGCACCTGCCCATCGCTGGCTTGTCGACGATCTCCTGGCGGCCGGCCGGCTGGAAGTGATCCTGCCAGGCTATTGGCCGCCTCCCGTACCGCTGAGCATGCTGATCGTCCCGGAGCGCGCGGGCATTGCTCGGGTCCGGCTGCTGGTCGACTTTCTTGCCGACCGAATCGGCAGCATTCCGGGGATCGACAAGCTGCGTTAGTCGGCTTGCCCACGGTCGGCCGCGGCACCGGCAAAGCCCTCCCGTCTTCCGGAATACACCATCCGGCCTTGTTGACAGCGGCCGAATGCTCTTGCGATTTAAAAAAATACGCCCTAAGCTGTTTTCATATCAGAAAGAAAACTCCATCATTTCTTTTCATTTATGAAAGTTTGAACGCTGCGGGAACATCTCGATCAGACCGACCGGCGACTGGTCAAGCTGCTGTCGCAGGATGCGCAGCTTGGCGTCAACCGGCTCGCCGAGAAGATGGCCGTCTCCGTCCCGACGGTGCGCATGCGGCTGCGCAACCTGCTCGACCGCAACCTGCTCAAGATCGTCGGCCTGCTCAACCTGACCGAGCGTCCCGAACTGATCTCGGCCATCGTCGGCATCAATGCGCAGGGCCGAGGCCGCGCCCGGGAACTGGCGCAACGCATCGCCGAACTGCCTTTCGTGAACTCGGCCTCCGTCGTCACCGGACGCTTCGACATCATCGTCGACGTGACGGTGGCGGGCGACGTCGCCGATCTCTACCGCGTCACCAGCGAGCTGATCCCCGGCGCGGGCGAGCCAGGCGAAGTCGTGCGCAGCGAGACGTTCGTCGTCATGGCCTCCTGCAACAAATGGGTCAGCCTGCCGGAAGGCTGCTGGTCGGATGAGACCAAGCGCGACGAAACTGGGCGGCACGAAACTGGCCGAAAGGAAATGCCATGAAGATCGCGGTTCTCGGCGGCCTTGGCCTGCAAGGCCGGGCGGCGATCGCCGATCTCGTCGCCAGCGCCGGTGTCGAAGAAGTCGTCTGCGTCGATACCGCGCAGGATGGCGCGGCCCGGCTTGGCGGCCTGACCGACCTCGCCCGCGTGCGTTTCGTCGTGCCCGATGGCGCGATCGCCCCTGTGTTGGCGAACGTGCTGGCGGGTGTCGACGCCGCCATCGATCTGTTGCCGCAGCCGCTGATGCGCGAGGCGGTGCAGGCCGCGATCGCGACGCGCACGCCGCTGGTCACCACCAATTACGGCAAGACGATCGCCGACCTTGCCCCGGCGGCACAAAAGGCCGGCGTCTCGATCATGACCGAATGCGGGCTCGACCCCGGCATCGACCTCGTGCTCTACGCACGCGCCGCAAGGCAGTTCGACGCCATCACGGCGATCGACTCCTATTGCGGCGGCATCCCCGAGCCGAAAGCGATGGCCAAGCCGCTGTGCTACAAGGTGAGCTGGAACTTCGACATGGTTCTGATGAGCCAGAACCGCGACAGCGTGCTGGTCGAGGACGGCGAGTGGGTCGATGTGCCGGCCGGCCAGCAACACGACAATCCGTTCATCCATCAGATCGAGGTCGAGGGGCTGGGCAGACTGGAAGCCTTCCCCAATGGCGATGCGGCGCAGTATGCCGGCATGCTTGCAGCCGCCAAGGGGCTGCAGCGCTCCGGCCGCTATTCGCTGCGCTGGCCGGGCTGGTCGGCGTTCTGGGCGCCGCTGAAGGAGCTTGGATTCCTTTCCGAAGACAAGGTGCCCGGCGTTGGCGCCAGCCCGCGCGAATTTCTCGGCCGGCTGCTCGGCCCGCAACTGCAATATGGCACCGATGAGAAGGACCTTTGCGTGATGCGCAATGTCTTCTCCGGCAGCGAAGGCGGCCGCCGCAAGACGGTGACGTCGGACCTGGTCATCGAACGCGATCTGGCCTCCGGCCTGTTCGGCATGAGCCTCGGCGTCGGCTATCCCGCCAGCATCGTGGCGCAGATGCTGGCGCGGGGCGAAATCACTGAACCCGGCCTGCTCAACCCGCTGCTGCATGTGCCCGACGGCCGCTTCCTCGACGAACTGGCTCGGCGCGGTATACGAGTATCCGAAACGATCAGCTGGGACTGAAGGATTTTCGAACGGTCGTCGCCGCTAGCAACGGCGCTGCCGCTCAAAAGCACCCGCAGACGGGTGAAAACAACAAACGAAAACAAGGAGGAATGCCCAATGACAATTGCCAAGCTTTTCATCGCAGGCCTTGCGCTCGCCGGGCTCACAGCCGCGGCCAGCGCTGGAACGCTCGACGACATCACCAAGCGCGGTGAGCTGCGCGTTGCCGTGCAGACGCAAGGACCGCCCTTCTCGCTGGTCGGCGCCGCCGGCGAGCGCACCGGCAGTTCGGTCGAGCTCGCTGAGCTGATGGCCAAGGAAATGGGCGTGAAGATCACCTTCCTCGATTTCGACTGGGACGGACTGATCCCGGCGCTGCTCTCGGGCAAGGCCGATCTTCTGGTCGCCGACATGACGCCGACGCTGGCGCGAGCGATGAAGGTCGCGTTCACCAAGCCCTACATGTACACGGGCAGCACCGTCTTCACCAAGGCAGACGGCAAGTTCAAATCCACCGAGGATTGCAAGGCGAAAGGCACCAGGATCGCAGTGCTGCTCGGCGCCACCGGCGAGAAAGAGGCCAAGACGGCCTTCCCCGATGCCGAGATCAAGAGCTACAAGGGCGGCGGCCCGCTGCTGCTCGACGCCGTCAACAACGGCCAGGCCGATTGCGGCGTCAACGACGTGTCGGCGGTCAAGGGCCAGTCGACCGCCTATCCGGCCGGCAGCTTCACCATCATGCCGGACATGCTGTCGAAGGAGCCGCTGGCCTTCGCCACGCGCTATGACGAGCAGGACCTGCTGATCTGGATGAACCTGTTCCTTGACCAGGTCAGCCTCGACGGCCGCCTGCAGAAGAACCTCGACTACTGGGTCAATTCCGACGACTGGAAGAAAGACCACTAAGCAGCAATAGGCCCGAACAGCTTTGCGCGCGCCTCGCGCCGCGAAGCTGTTCGGAATCCGTTTCGCCCGGGGGAAATCCGCCCAACGATGCTCGAAAACTTCAGCTTCCGCACCATCGTCGAATATCTGCCTTTGTTCGGGCAGGGACTCGTCACGACCATGTGGCTGTCCCTTCTCTCCTTTGCCGGCGCGCTTGCCGTCGGCATCTTGCTTAGCGCCATGAACCTGCAGCGCGGGTGGCTGTTTCGCGTGCCGGCCAAGGCCTATATCGACGCGGTGCGCGCCACGCCCTTGCTGGCGCAGCTCTATTTCCTCTATTTCGGCCTGCCCCGCCTCGGCATCATCCTCCCCGAGCTCGTCGTCGGCATTCTCGCTTTGTCGCTGAACAGCGGCGCCTATGTCGCCGAGATCATTCGCGCCGGCATCCTGTCGATCCCGCGCGGCCAGGTCGAGGCCGGCGTCGCCTCGGGGATGAGCTATGTCCAGCGCATGCGCCTGGTCATCCTGCCGCAAGCGTTCAAGGTCACGATCCCGCCGCTGCTCGGGCAGGCAATCGTGCTGGTCAAGGATTCGGCCCTGCTGTCGCTGATCGCGGTCGCCGAGCTGACGCGCGCCGGGCAATTGCTCGCCTCCGACCGCTTCATGCCGGCGGAAGGCTTCATCACCATCGCCGCCTTCTACCTCCTGCTCTATTACGGGCTGAAGGGACTGGCGGCGCTGTCCGGGCGCTGGCTCGGATTGCAGCCGGCAAGGAGCAGCACATGATCTGGCAGCAGCTGCAAAGCCTCGCCGGCAGCTATCCCCTCGCCTTGCGCGGCCTCGGCATGACTGTGATGCTGTCGCTGATCAGCCTGGTGCTAGGCACGCTGATCGGCTTTGGCCTCGGCATCCTGCGGACCGGCGGCAACCGGCTGATCAGCAGCGTGATCGGCGCCTGGGTCGACCTGATCCGCGGCACACCATTCCTGGTGCAGATCTTCCTGATCTTCTTCATCCTGCCGGAACTCGGCATCGAGCTGGACGCCTTCAGCGCCGGCATCATCGCGCTGACCAATCTGGCTGCTTGCTTCATCTGCGAGATCGTCGTCGCCGGCATCCGCTCGGTGCCGACCGGCCAGGTCGAGGCGGCGCTGGCGTCCGGCCTGTCGCGTTGGCAGCGTATGCGCCAGGTGGTGCTGCCGCAGGCGATGCGCATCGTGCTGCCGCCGCTGGTTGGGCAATATGTGCTGCTAATCAAGGATTCCTCGGTTGTTTCGGCCATCGGGCTCACCGACCTCACCCGCGTCGGCTGGCTGGTGGTGCAGCGTGTGCCCAACGGGCTGCTGGTCTTCTTCCTTGTCGGCCTCGGCTACTTCATCGTCTGCTATCCCTTGATCATGCTGGCCCGCCGGCTGGAGCAGCGCATCGGTGCAGCCCATGGCGAGGTGCAGCTATGACGAACTCCAGCAAAAGCAGCACCGGCATGATCGAGTTTCGCGGCGTCAACAAATGGTTCGGCACACTCAATGTGCTCAAGGATATCACCCTGAGCGTCGAGCCGCGCGAAGTGGTCGTCGTCTGCGGGCCGAGCGGCTCGGGCAAGAGCACCTTGATCCGCTGCATCAACGGTCTGGAGACGATCCGCGACGGCGACCTGGTGGTTGACGGCCAGCGCCTCGGCGACCCCGCCACCAACATGACGCGGCTGCGCACCGAGATCGGCTTCGTCTTCCAGTCGTTCAACCTCTATCCGCACAAGACAGCGCTCGAAAACGTGACGCTGGCGCCGATCCATGTGCGCAAGATCCCGCGAGCTGAAGCCGAAAAGGCCGGGCGCGAGCTGCTTGCCAAGGTCGGCCTTGCCGACAAGGTGAACGCCTATCCCGCGCAACTCTCCGGCGGCCAGCAGCAGCGCGTGGCGATTGCGCGCTGTCTCGGCATGCGCCCCAAGATCATGCTGTTCGACGAACCGACTTCGGCGCTCGACCCCGAGATGATCTCGGAAGTGCTCGACGTCATGGTCTCGGTCGCTGAGGAAGGCATGACGATGATGGTGGTGACCCACGAAATGGGCTTCGCCCGCAAGGTCGCCCAGCGCGTCGTGTTCATGGATGCCGGCGCCATCGTCGAAAGCGGTACGCCGGATGAGTTCTTCTCGCATCCCAAGACCGACCGCAGCCGCGCCTTCCTGAGCAAGATCCTGCGGCATTAAGGCCAGACTCGAACAGCAGGCTGCCGCCGGTGGCTGAGACGGGTGGGAAACGGACATTCGAAGCTGGTCGTGTAGTGATCACTTCCATCGTCGCAGTTGATCTGGACTGTGAGATGACGTGTCCTTATCAACCAAATCGCCACACTCTCGGCACAGCCAAATGCCATATGAAATATCTCTGCGTTGTGCAGGCAATGTCCGTGCTGGCCTTCACCGCACGATTTTATGGTGATGACCTGCTCCTCTCCGTTTGTGATCTCGAGCGTAACACTCGATTCAATCACTTCGACGATCGGCCAAGATAAACGATCAGCCCAAGATTGTTCGATCTACAATATACCCCTCCTATTGCCGCCGAAGGACCTCGTTCAGCAATCAGGTTCAGCGCGCCGGCTGGGTGGCGGCATAGAGCCCCAGTCGATGTCCGCTTTTGATGGGGGACCGCTGGAATGACCGACATGAGGCGCAAAGCCGCTGCTGGGTCAGCTCCTCAGGAAGGTCGCCTATGGGTCAGATCGCGGCTTGCTTGCGCTCCTCAGAGCGTCGCCAGCCGCGAATTTGTCATGGTCGTTCCATAGGCTTGGCGCAGCGTCCGCTTCTCCTCCAGCGCAATGATGACGCTTGTGGCAAAATCCGTTTTGTACATAACGGCGAGCCGTGTCAGCCCGCCTGGCGTGAAGACGTTGATCTCCAGAAGTTTGTTCCCGACGATGTCGAGCCCAACCAGAAACATGCCGTCATTGATTAATTTGGGGCGCACCATCTCGGCAATGCCCAACATCGTGCCCGTTACCTTGACCTTGCGGGCTGTTCCGGCGGCATGGATATTGGACCGGACGTCGCCCTTGGCTGGAACGCGGCGAAAGGCTGCGTAATTGCCGTCGCGCACCAGCGGCAGACCGTTCATCAGGAAAAGACGCACGTCACCAGCCTTGGCCTCCGGAATGTAGACCTGCGCGATGAGATAGCCGTCACCGCTGGCCGCTTCGAAAATCTGGTTGAGGTTGGAATCGGTAGGCTTTGCGATATGGAATACGTTCTTGCCACCCGACCCTTGCAGGGGTTTGACGATGCAGCCCTTCGAGTGTTTGTCGATAAATGCGCGGATCTCGGTGATATTGCGCGATATCAGGGTTGCCGGCCTGACCGCCTCAGGAAAAGACTGAAGGTAGAGCTTGCTCTGTGCCTGCCCTAGACCATCCGGATCGTTGACGACAATCGCGCCGCGTTCCGCCGCGAGCCGCCCGAACATAACGCCTGCGTTGGCGGCCCATGGCCGATCGGTGGCGTCCAGAGACGGGTCGTTGCGCAGAAACACAATGTCGATATCGCTTATGGCCAAAGTCTTTTTCTGCTTCGCTGCATCCTTCAGGGCAGCATACAGTCTGTCGGACGTCTTGTAGGAAGCATCCGGCAGAACCGCTACGCTGACAGCCAGACCGTCATCCGGACGCAGTATGAAGTCGCCTGGTTCAACATAGACAACGGAATGGCCGCGCTGGACGGCGGCCATCGCCAACGCTGTCGTCGTGTAGGCGGGCGTCTCGCTCTCAATGGAATTGACAAAGAACGCAATGCGCATCGAGGAGACTCCGCTTAAGTTTCAACCATATCGATCGGACCCATTCCCTTCATCGCTTTCTTGAGGCGCGGACGCGCCGCGTCGGAAGAGAGGAACGCAGGTTCGAGGCGCGGCGGCCGCAGCAAGCCGCGCACGTTGAGTTCCTGGATCGCTCCGAAATGCGCGGCGGAGATCTTGCCGATCCAGAACGGCGTGAGGCTGCCGCCGTCCTTCAGATGATCGAGGACCTGCACCATGCCCCGCAGATAGATGGCGTCTTTTGCAAGGCCACCGCCTCGAAAGACACGCAGCACGACGTTGAAGGCGCTGCGATCCTCGAGACCGAAATCCCTGTGGAGGATGCGGAAGGTCTCCTCGAATGTTGCTCCGTCGAGCATCGCCTGACAGGCGATAACCCTGGCCGCGATCAGCCTCAACCGCGCTGCGGTCATGCCGCCGACCAGATATTCCGCCAGCACGGCCAGTCCCTCCTGCATGCCCTCATAGCCGGCGAGCCCGTTGCGGAAAATGGCGAGCCCCTGCGCCTCGCCGTTGAAATAGGTCAGCAGATGGACACCGATCTCGTGACTGAGCAGCGCAGTCAGACGCTCCGGTGGAACGTTGGTATCGCGTGAAACCAGCAGCCGGTTTCGAGAGACGAGGAGGCCGGCCGGCAGGTCGCCGCGGATCTCCACAGAGGCATCGAATTGGGGATAGGCTGCCCGGTAGCCGGCGATCATGTCTCGCGCGGCCGCGGCAACGGCGTCGGCACCCAGGCCCGTCTGCCGGGCCGCCGAAGCAACTGGCGTTAGCCTTTCAAGAACAGTGCGTGCCCTCGCCGCCAGGCTCGGCTCGACGCTGCCATAGAGTGCTCGTCCGAGTTCGACGAAGCGGGGCGTTTCGCGCGCCGCGAGCATCGACAGCTGGAGATCGAGTTCCTGCTGCTTTTGCGAGAGCAGCGTGGTCAGCAGCGGATCTTCCAGATGATCGAGCGAGACCGAATAGAGCTTCCGTTTCTGGCCGGCGACCTCGAACTCGAGCGGCCTGTAGAGCAGTGCGGGCACACGCTCGAAGGCGCCTGCCTGGAACTCCAGCCAGGCTGGTTCGGCATTGATCGGTGTGACGGCAAGCAGAAAATCGAATGTCGACGCGACGTTGTCGATCGCCCGATCAGCGCGCACCACTGCGTCGATATAGGCGCGCCGCCCCAGCGAACGATGGGTTGCCGGCTGTTCCAGCCTTGATGCCTTCAGGAAGGCGCTGACGGCCTGAAGCGCGGAATCAACCATGTTGGCGACTACAAGGTCGTGGAGTTCGGGGTAGACGCGCTTGGTGCCAGGCATCCGGTAAATCGGTGCGAAGCGTACCGTCAGGCACGCCGCATCACCGAGATCATCCAGAAGCCGTGCTTCGGCGCGTGTCGTGGGGTTGAGTTCGGCGACGCGGGGCGTGCGGTATTTTGCTTCGCGTGCGGACGAAGCGGTGGCGAAGCGCTTGAGTGCCGCCTTCTCCGCCGCCGTGTCGCCGCAGGCCAGCGCAATCTCGAAGGGCGGCAGGAACGGAACATCCTCGGTCAGGAACCGGTCTTCCGCCAACTCGCCGATGTCCAGCATGAGGAAGGCGCCGCAGTGATCGCGCAGCCTTCGCACCACCAGCCGCGCCGCCTCGCCGGCGAGGCCGATGTCGGCCGCGATCAGATAGGACGCGTTGGCGGAGACGGCATGGAATGCCGCATCCTGATGCGACCCAACATGGACGCACAGAAAGGGCAGCGGCCGATCCATGTGCAAACGGTTGCCATTGCCGAAATCTCGGCGGATTGGCTTGCCGTCCCGCAAAAGCGCGTCCAGGTCCGATTCGATTTGCGCCAATGGAGGCGCGGGCTCAACGAGCTTGGGCTTCATCGCATGGCCCGCAGCGCCGACTCCAGGACGGGCACCGTAGACGCCAGCATGGCGCGCAGCCGCTCGATTGTTCCCCAGTCGGGTTCGCCACTCCATTCGTCCATGAAAATCTTCTTGAACTCGACGGCGATGGCACACCCGGTTTCCGGAAAATTGGCATGGACGAAACGGGTCTGTTCGCCCTTGCCCTGGAAGGACACATTCTCGCGCACGTCGATCGGCTCGCCGTTGAGACGCTGGCCGCGAAGCGTCTCGATGAAAGCTTCGACGACCGGTGCCCAGCGTTCGCGGTCCATGGAAGACGTACCGATGTTGATGTCGGGCGCGACGTCACGGGACGTAGGCATAGCCTCCCGTCCGTCGCGCCGGTGATTATAACTATGGACGTCGATGAGAACGAACCTGCCATGGCGCTTCTCGATACCGGCAAGGACACGGTTCAGCTCACCGTAGAAGGCGTCGTGAAAGGAGAGAGACTCCTTTACGATGGCCTCGTCCGGCTGCTCTCGCCAGACTTTCAGGCCCCAGGACTGGTCCGGCGACCGGTAGACCGCAGCGTCTCGCGCACGGTTCAGATCCACTTGGAAGCGTGACCGATGAACGATGATCTGGGTAGGAAAATCGGCGATGAAACGCTCGGTGAACGGGTCCTCTTCCCGAAGCCGGTCGGGATCCGAGAGACACATGAGCGATCGACAAGCCCTGCCAACGTCGGTGCCGCTGTGGATAGCTGTACCTACTATAGGCGACTCTCCGAGCTCGATCGTCCAGCCTGCCGGTGATCCACCCAGATCATTGTTGCCCGGATCATTGTTGCCCGGATCATTGTTGGAAGTCATCGTGTTCACAATCCATCGAATGCGTGGAGAGTGTGGACGGTTCCGGTTCATCGAACAAGCGATCGTTGGCTCGCCCTGGATCAGCAGGCTGAACCGTCCAAAAACGTCAGCCGAAGGTGGCCAGCGGCTTCAGCCAAACGTCGCCAGAGGCTCAGTGCGGACCTCGACCCACTGGCAGCGCCGGCTGTCGTGATAGAAGGACAGGAAGGGCGGCGGGAACGATGGGTCGGCGAAAGCGCCCACCGGAATGGCAATCAGACCGGGTTGGACATCGATCCGATAATGGACGGTGGTGCCGCAATTCGGGCAGAAGCTGTAGGTGACACGGCCGCCCTCGTCGCCAAGACGCGTGAACTCCGCCGCTCGTCCCTGGATCGACACACCATTCTCCGCAAACCGCGCGTTGAAGCTGAACGCGCTGCCCGTGCGCCGCTTGCAGGCCAGGCAATGGCAGACGGAGACGCGTACCGGCTCGCCCGAACAGGTGGCGGACAGCTGACCGCAGGAACATTCGGCGCGGCGCGTCACCATGGCTGGCTCCTTTGAGCGAACGACATCACTGGGTTTCGGTATGGGCCCTGAGCTCAGCCCTCTTCTCGTTGGAGACGACGGCGAGGTCGAGCACCTTCTGCAATTCGGCCGCATGACGGAACGACGGCTCCGCCTGAACACCGTTGCGCACTGCATCGACAAAGCGCTGGTAGTTGGTCGGCACCGATCCGGCATCGAGAACCTGCCATTTGGCGTTCTCGATGTCCTCGCCCATGCACACTTTCAGCTCCGAGCCATTCAGATTGTGCACGACTTCGATGCCGCCCTTGTCGCCATAGATGCGCAGCCGCAATTCGTTGAGGTGGCCGGTTGCCCAGCGGCTGGCATGAACGACGCCGAAGGCGCCATTGCTGAAATCCAGCGCCATGGTGAAGCTGTCATTGGCGTCCAGCTCGTACTCGCCGATCCGGTTGCCCGGCGCCTTGTCGAAGGACCTGAGGCGGCAGAACACATGATTGACATCGAGCGCCGCACCATAGCTGGCGAAGTCGAGGATATGGATGCCGACATCGCCCAACACGCCATTGGAGCCATGGCCGCGCGACAGCCGCCACAGCCATTTCGGATCGGTGCGCCAGTCGCCCCAGAACTTGGAAACCAGCCAGCTCTGCAGATAGGACGCCTCGACATGCCTGACCTGGCCGATTTCGCCGGCAAGCACCATGGTGCGCGCCTTCTGCAGCGGGGCGACGTTGCGATAGGTCAGGTTGACCATGTTGATGATGCCGGCTTGCTCGGCGGCATCGGCCATCTCGCTGGCTCTCTGATAATTTTCGGCCAGCGGCTTTTCGCACAGCACCGGCTTGCCCGCCGCGATCAGCATCATGGTGGTCGGATGGTGGATGCGATCCGGTGTCACGTTCGCCACCGCGTCGAACTTGTCCCATGCGAGCGCGTCTTCCAGCGACGCGAACCGGTTGGGGATACCGTTGATGTCCGAAAACTTGTCGACACGCGCGCGGTCGAGATCGACTGCGCCGACCAGTTCGACGCCCTCGATCTTGCCGAACTGCCTGGCGTGCTCTTCCGCCATCCAGCCGGTGCCGAGTATAAGGAGACGCATGATTCTTATCCTTAGGATGGGGCTTTATCTTGTTGTTTGACCGTGGATTTCCAGAACCTAAGGTTCGGGATAGCGGTCTAGCGAAAACCGGCTTCGCCCTCGGCATGGAGTTTTCCGCCGCGCTCGACGATCGGCTCGCGCGCCTTTTCCACCGGCACGTTCGGCGCATCGAGGATGGCTGGATGCGAGCCTTGCGGGTTGTGCGCCCATTTCACCGCATTGCGCAGCACCTTCTGGACTGTGGCGTCGTGATAGGTCGGATAGGTCTCGTGACCGGGCCTGAAATAGAAAATGTTGCCGGCGCCGCGGCGATAGGTCAGCCCCGACCGGAACACTTCGCCGCCCTGGAACCAGGAGATGAAAACCGTTTCCAGCGGCTCCGGCACAGCGAATTGCTCGCCATACATCTCCTCGTTCTCGAGCTCGAAATACTCGCCGACCCCCGCAGCGATCGGGTGGTTGGGGCTCGTCACCCAGAGCCGCTCACGCTCGCCGGCCTCGCGCCATTTCAGCGTGCAGGGCGTGCCCATCAGCGTCTTGAATATCTTCGAGAAATGGCCGGAATGAAGAACGATCAGTCCCATGCCTTCCCAGACGTGGCGCGCCACGCGCTCGACGACTTCGTCGGCGACGGCGCCATGGTCCTTGTGTCCCCACCACAGTAGGACATCGGTTTGCGCCAAACGGTCGGCCGGCAGGCCATGCTCCGGCTGCTCGAGCGTCGCCCACGACACGGAAATGCTGGGGTCGAGCTTCAGCGCGTTGGCGATCGTTGCGTGCATGCCCTCGGGGTAGATCCCCGCGACCACCTCATTGGTCCGCTCATGGATATTCTCGCCCCAAACGACAGCGCGTATAGTCATAACACCCTCTTTGATCGGTTGAAGCCGCCGCCCCAGTACCACCAGTCATAGTATCCTCGGCCGGGAATGAAAACGGCTTCGAGGCCGGCTGCTGACAATCGGTCGGAAATCCGGCGATGCCGGCGGACAGCGCTCCCCACCTGGGGGAGATTGGATGTCACGCCGGCTTTCGCAAATCGCCAGCGTTGCAGGAACGAGCGGAGCGTCGAAACTGCCAATCTCCCCACTTGTGGGGGAGATGTCCGGCAGGACAGAGGGGGGCACGAAGGACCGCGACAGAACGGCTTTCATTCTGCGCCGCCACAGATGGCTCAGGCTCCCGTCCCTTCCGACGCGACCTGCATCAGCGGCTTGTTAGCCGCGCACGACGAGACGTTTGATCTTGCCTTTCTTGAAGGCGGCGAGGAAACGGGCATAGTCCTTGAAAGCGACGCAGCCGCTCGATTCCGCGCGGCCGCCGCGCAGCAGGTAGGTATGGGCAAGAAAGCCGTCGCGGCCGTATTTGTTCTTGCCATCGATGGGAATGAGACGCAGCGCCTCCACCCCATGGAAGCGCGATTCGCGCAGCCTCAAATCGTAGGTGTGGGGCGGTGTCGGGCCGACATTCTTCAGGTTGGCGTAGCGCGGCTGGTCGGCCATCGAGCCTCGTCCCGAATGCGCCTCGAGCCGCGAACCGTCCGGCATATAGACGGTTTTCGCCGAGATGTCGTAGACGGCGACGCCGCTGCCCATACTGGGCTTGTTAAACAGGTTGCGGAAGACCCCGCCGCCCGCCGGGCTGTCGGGTTTGGCATAGGCCAGCATGTCTGCGGCCTTGGCCTTCGACCGCTTGGCCGGCATGCCCGGGCTGCGTTGCATGCCCGGGCTGCTTTGCATGCCCCGGCTGGCTTGCATGCTTGGCATCGCCGCCGGTGACGAACTCCTCGGTGACAAGACTGGCGCCCGGGGTATCTCGACCTGTGGAGCGTCGGCGGTCTGCACCTTGTTCGCTTTGGATGACTGAGACTGGACCTTGGCGGCCCTCGATGCCTGGACCTTGGGCGCTTTGGCCTTGGGTGCCTCGACCCCGGGCGCCTCGTCTGACTGATCGATTTCCGCCCGCGGGCGGAAGGTCGGCAAGGGGACGCTGTCGGGCATCTCGTCCTGCGGCGGCAGCGAGGCCATCTGCACCTCGCCCTCTTGCGGCTCCTGTGGAATAGAAGGCTCGCTTGCCGCAACAGCTGGGGGCAGCACGTCGATCATCTCTCCCGGCAATGCATTCGCAAGCGCCAGCGCCAGACGGGAGGATCGTTGGGATTCCGCAATCTCGGGCCCGAAGCGCACGGCCGCGGGACCATGCTGATCGGGCCGGCGCACCGGCTCCGCAGCGCGCCCGGCCGCCGGAAGGCTGGCAAGCATAGGAGGTGCCGCGGTGACGTGGGCGAAGGCAGCAGCGAGCTTTTGCGGCGACAACGCGGCTTTCGCCACCACACTGTCGAAGCGCGCTTGGGGCGAGATTTTTGCGACAACAGGCACGGTATTCGGCTTCGCTAACGGCTTTAGACGCGCCAACTTGCCTTCATGCACGAAGCTCGCGGCAGCCTGCGCGCAACCGGCATCGCATCGGCTGAGCAGGGACGCCTGACGCTGTCGGCTTGCCAGTGACGGCGCCCACGAACTGGCCCATGAATTGGGAAGCGAGCGATCGGCGAGCGCGATGGTTCGCGGCGCGAGCAGGCTTTGCGGAAGACTGTTGGAGGCAGCGGTGAGCGAGGTTCCCATCGAATGGAGGCCGGCCATGGTCGCCACCGACCACAGAGCGATCGCAACGCCAACAACGGGAATCGCGACCCAGCGCAGGCCGGGCCTCATCGAAGTCAATCCAGTATCAGGATTATCACCCCGGCTTTTCAAACGCACAAACGCCATACAACCAACCTCAATCGGCCTTGCGGCATGCGGGGCTCGCAGCCGTCACAATCACAGTCGCCTAGTGCCCCCTGCACGCTTCGCGTCTGTTGCCGATTGATTCAAAAGATGGACGAACTTGGTTAACCAATCCCTCTACCGATCGCCGATTGGGCGAAGGTCGATATCAAAAAAGCTCCCTCCACGACTATGAAAATGGTGGAAATGTCCTCCGTATAAGGCTTTGCTGCCCGTTTTTGCCAACCGAGTCAAGAAACCGAAAGGACTAGACCTTGCCTGGGCGGGCGTCAGCTGAGCGTCGCATCACCCGTGATCGTCTGCGCGCAACGAGGCCCGCGTTCTCCGTCGGAGACGCGGGCCTTGTCATTGCATGACGCTATGCGGCGCGCAGGTCTTCCGCCGGGCGCAAATTCTGGTTCATGCGGAACAGGTTCAGCGGGTCATAACGCTGCTTGATCTCTAGAAGTCGCCGATAGTTGCCGCCATAGGCTGCTTCGACCCGGTCGACCTCGTCCTCGGGCATGAAGTTCACATAGGCCGTGCCGGCGGCATAGGGCCTGGTCGCGTCGTAAACACTGCGCGCCCAGTCGATGCAGGCGCGGTCCATTTGCGGTTCGCGCCAGCGGGCGTGGACATTCATGACGAAATGCGCGCTGCGTTGCGGAAACGCCGTTGCATCCGCTGTCACGCGGCCCGCGGCACCGCCGACATGGGCGAAGAATATCTCGCATTCAGGCCCCGGAAGTCCCGGTATCCCGGCCGTGATAACCTCGATCGCGCTGTCGGAGAGCTCGGTGAAGTCGTGGCTCTTCCAGTAGTTTCGGGCGCCGGGCGCCAGCAATGGATCGAATGCCTGCTCCCAGCCGGTGAACGGGTTAGGGCCGACAACATCGGCAATCGGTGTGCCGATGGCGCGAAGCCTTTGCGTCGCTTTCTCGCCCTCCTGAAGGTCGCCGCAATAGCACATGGCCAGGACCAGCACCTCCTTGCCATGCCATTCGGCCGGCAGGAACGGCAGCGGCGGCGCCTGCCGCATGACCACCCAGCAGGTCAGCTCATTGGGCGCTGCTTCGAGCGCCGCTCGGTACTCCCGCAACACGTTTTCGGCATCGGCAAAGGGGTGAACGACAAGCCCCGACAGCACCTGCGGACCGACTTGATGGAGCTTGAACTCGAAAGCCGTGACGACCCCGAAATTACCGCCGCCGCCGCGCAGCGCCCAGAACAGGTCCGGATTTTCGGTCTCGCTGGCGCGCAGCAGCTTGCCGTCGGCGGTAACCACATCGGCGCAGAGAAGATTGTCGATGGTCAGGCCGAATTTCCGCGTGATCCAGCCGAAGCCGCCGCCCAGCGTCAGGCCTGAAATGCCCGTGGTCGAGTTGATCCCGGTCGGCACCGCCAGTTCAAAGGCCTGTGTTTCCGCGTCGACGTCGGCGAGCGTCGCGCCAGGTTCCACCCATGCCCGCCGCGTCGCCGGATCGACCCGCACCGACTTCATCGGCGACAGATCGATCATTAGGCCGCCGTCGCAGACGGCGCTGCCGGCGATGTTGTGGCCGCCGCCGCGAACCGCGACGAGCAGCCTGTTTTCCCTGGCAAAATTCACGGCGGCGATAACGTCGGCGGCACCGGCGCAGCGCACGATCATCCCTGGCCGCCGGTCGATCATGGCATTCCAGATGCTGCGTGCCTCGTCATAGGCGGCGTCGCCTTCCCTCAGCACGGTGCCGCGCAATTGCGCCGAAAGCGCGTCCAGGGCCGCGGCATCGACTGTGGTCTTGCTGCGTTCAAGCGTGGTGAGGCTCATGCTGTTCATGGCTTTCCTCCCGATTGTTTTTGAGCCGTTTTCCCTCCACCCGTTTCCAAGTTTGCCCTTATATTAGAGGTCAAGCAAGTTCCTAGTGGCTTGCCGGGCGGTATTGCGCAACCCGCCTTACGCCGTAAGGCGGTCCGCCGGTTCGGTCGAGGAACTACGCAGCGGTCCGCGGAGTTAGGCATATCAGCAACCAATGCATAGGAGAGCTCTGATGGCACCGCGCAGAAAACCGGACGATCCATCCGAAGGCCCGACAATCGAACAGCAGGACTGGGACGCGATTAAAGGCGGCGAAATTATGCCAGACAGCGTGCCAGGAAACGGCGACATCCGGTACGACCTCGAGAAGGAGGCTGAACTGCCCGAGGAAGACGACGACAATCCGTACCAGGAAAGTGACGAGGCGTTGCCGGACGACGAAGAGGAACGCGCCATCTCGCGCAACCCCTCGAAGCAAGATATCGACGAGCCGTGAACGACAGCATTCAATGGCGCAGCTAGCCGGGCCGTTCCGGGTGCGCTCCAGGCTCCATGAAGGTTCCTGCAGCAACAGAAAAGGCCCCGCGGGGAGGAAGCGCAGGGCCTTTTCCGAATGCCGTGCGAACGGCTTTCCAGTCGCTGTAGAACGACTGTGCTTCCAACCGTGGCTGGCGGATCTTGTTCCATCGAAACCGAAAAAAGATTGCGGCTCGTTCGCTGCTTCGCCAGCATTGCTGCTTGGATGTCATCGGCTCAATCACAATTTCTGTCTGACGGAACAACTCCAAAAAACGCTCGTTGGATAATCATCGCAATCAGCGAGGCAACTCGAATGGAGACCGATCATGAAGAAAATTCTTTCTGCAACCGTACTCAGCATCGCCCTTGCCACTTCGGCGATGGCGCAATCAACCGGCACAGGATCCGGCACCAGCGATCCGGGAGCGGGCACCGGGACAGGCACTGGCACTATGGCTCCCGGCACCGATAACGCAACTCCTGCCGATCCAAACGTAACCGGTTCAACAACCACAGGCACTGACGGCATGGGTGACCGGTGTAAGGATACGGCAGGCGCCGATGCGAATACCGCCAGTGGCACTGCAACTTCGGACATGGAGAATTGCCCCAAGTGACGGAGCTAGCGCTTGTTGAGCACGCTGTAGTGCCTTCGTTTGCGCAGTGCGCCGCACCACTTGTTAGACAAAGCCGGGAACCGGCTTTGTCTTGCCGCTTAATTGCGCGCCCAATGTCAGTGCCTGCGGAAAATTCCGGATAATTGCCGCCATCAAGGTGGCGTTACCGGGGCGAAGGGCAATTCCAGCAATCGCTGCAGCGGCGTAGACCCGCGTCGAAAATAGTTTTTTCCAGGCCGCCTCATAGCGTCTGCCGGCAGCCTCACGCCCTGCCGCGCGGTCTGGCGCGCATGCGAGTTCGCAGGCCAGCAGCCAGCCGGACTGAAGCGCCATCGAGATGCCCTCGGCGACAACGGGATGAGACTCTCCGGCTGCATTGCCGACGCGGAAGATGTCCCGTTCGTAGCAGGAGCGAATTCCCGGCCGGATCGGACCTGCGGCAAGCCACGAACCGTCGGGGTGAGCTGACTCCAGGGCATCCCTGACACCCCGGCACGATTCCATCAGATGACGGGAGACCGCGTCGGCCGCCGACAAATGGCTCTGGTGTTTAGGATGTTTGCGCAACCGTGCGAGCATATCGCGGCGAATGCAGCACGAAATTGACAGCCGGCCATGATCCGCCGAAACCATGCCGCCATAACCGCCAGGAAACACCAGCAGAGGCATCAAATCAGGCGCTAGGGACGACCCGGTGAAATGCGCCTTGAAGCCGAGCAGGTCCGAAGGGCGGTTGGTCTTCCCGAGCTGGCTGGGCAGCGGTCCTGGTTCCCAGGAGCCGTGTGCGGCGACAATCACCGGCGCACGCAACATCGTCGTTTCGTTCCCGGCTTGAATTCGCACCATTTGCATCTCGCCATCCCGATCGATGGCGACGGCGCGGCAAGGCTGAAAGATTTCTACGCCCGCCGATCGCGCCGCCTGCAAAAGCAGACAGTCGAGAATATCCCGGCCGAGCGCCCGGCCGAAGCCAGGGTTGGCAGAAGGTTCATCGTTTGCACGAGGCCCATCTTTTGCACGAGGCATGGGTGCTTCGACACTCGCATCGCCGGAAAAGAAGCCGACGCGGCGGATTTCGGGGCCAGCATTGGCACGCCAGGCATCGCCGATTTCCAGCTGGTCCAGAAGCGCAAGATTGCTTGCCGAGATGTATTCGCCGCAGACCTTGCGGCGCGGGAACACGCTCTTTTCCACAATAGCCACGGCCCATCCGCGCCGGGCCAGCGTCAGCGCGGCGGACGTGCCCGCCGGGCCGGCGCCTATGATGATCGCGTCATGGGTCGACAATCGCGTCATAGGTCATCACCGGCGCTGGCGCCGACAAAAATGTGGGAAAAAAGGCCGGCGCGCCGTTCCTCGACCGGTTTGCCGTTTGCTGCGAGCCAGAGACCGGAAAGCTCGCTGCCGCGAAAGCCGGCACGCACGCTTTGAGCCGCGTCGTTTCGGGTCACGTCATTGGCGCCGATTGCCGGCAGAAGACGCGTCGCGGCCAACGCCAGTTTCGCTCGCAACGGCTCTGTCGCCAGCAGCAGCGGGGCCTTCGGCGCCATCAGCGAAAACAGACGCACGAGCTCGGCATCGTCGAAATGATGCAGAAACAGATTGACGGTGATCGCGTCGAACCGCGTGCCCTCATTCTTTCTCGCCCAGTCGAAGACATCGGCGGTGACGCCTTCGACCGTCCATCCCAGCCTGTCAAAATCACCTTGCAATTGCGCGGTGATGAGGTCGATGCGGTCGAGCATTACCAGTTGGACCCTAGGCCAATGCCCGGCCATGTGCCGCGCTATCGCCAGCATGAAGGAGCCATCGCCGGCGCCGATCTCCAGAATCCGGCGTGGCGGCCTTGGCACAAATTTCCGGAGCAGCGACGCCATGATCCTCGCCTGAAACATCAGGGCGTTGATGCGACGGAGGTCGCGGCGCGCGGCAAGCGCTCGCGGATCGTCGCCCGCAAGTCCGTCGAGGATTTCCGGCTCAAGCTGGCGCTGCTCCAGGCCGCTCATGACACCGTTCGGAAAAGCATGGTTTCGGCCGTCAGCCCGGGTCCGAACGACATGCCGCAGCCGAGTTGGCCTGATGGCGCCTTCAACATCTCTTTCATCACGAACATGACGGTCGCGGACGACATGTTTCCGTACTGGCGCAGCACCTCGCGCGATGGCTCCAGCGCTGTGGGTGCAAGCTTCAGGGCCCTTTCGACGGCGTCGAGAACCGAACGTCCACCCGGGTGCACGGCCCAGAGGTCGATCGCCTCGGTCGGCCGGTCGCCGAGGATGGCATCTTGGTTGCTCCGCAACGCCTCATGGATCGCTGCCGGAACCTGGCCGGAAAGAACCATTTCGAAGCCGTGGTCGCGAATGCTCCAGCTCATCAGATCCCGCCGCTCGTTCGCCACGATACAGTAAAAGCTTTCGAGCTCGATGCCGTGCGGCTCGGCGGTGACGAGCGCAGCCGCGCAGCCGTCGCCCCAGAGGCAGAACGACAGCAGCTGTTCCAGCCCGCTGGATTCCCGCAGATGCATCGTGCAAAGTTCAATATTGACGAGCAGGACCCTCGCCTGCGGGTCGGAGCGGACGATGTGGCGGGCAAGCTTGAGGCCATTGATCGCCGCGTAGCAGCCCATGAACCCGATCATCGTGCGTTCAACGCTTTCCGGTAGGCCGCATCGCGCAACCAGCTCCAGGTCGATGCCCGGCGCTGAAAAACCGGTGCAGGTGGTAACGATAAGATGGGTGATGCGGGAAACGCCGCCACCAAGCTCTAATCCCTCGACGCCTTTTTTCGCCAGAACAGGTGCGGCATCTCCGAACATTGCCATTCTCTCGGCCGTTCCAGGAAAGGCGCCCCGGATGAACCTCCCGGCCAGGTCTGCTGACGGTCCTTCGGGGTCGCTGGCAGGTGCAAAGCAGGAATAGCGGTGCTCGATGCCGGCAAGGTCAGCCATGCGTTTAAAAATTCTTCGGCGATCGGCCGCAAGCATGGAGGCCGCGAAACGCAGATAGAATTGATGAACCTCGTGCTCCGGCACCGCTGTCGCGATCCGGTTGATATACGCTTTGGCCGGCATATTCTGTCTCCTCGGCGCGTGCACGGTATAAATTTGGGGCCACCGCCGGAGGTTGCTTGGTCATCGGCACCAGATGTTGGACATCAGGTTTGAGTGTTGTTCGATGAACGTTTCTGAGAATTGATTTCATCCCGAGGTTCAGCATGTACTGTTGCCGGGCGATGCTGAGGTTCGCCGGTACTAGGAACATAGGCTCCATTTTCGAGGCGTCCACCAGGAGCCCGCGCTTCGGGCCGAGGCCCCATTGCGTCCGGCCCTCACCGGGCACGGCCTTTTTGCTGATCGATGGAACACTAGCGCCCACTAACAGTTGTAGGATGACAGCGAATATCTCCCGGATATTGGCTGCTGGATCGGGGCCGGTTGGCCCGCGCTCTTCCAGAGGCGCGGGCTTCCCCGATGCCTGCCGGCTTGAAGCCCAATTTTGGGAACAATGGCCAGCTGCGTAAGGGTCGCGGTAAAGACAAGGAGAGCTGTCATGAACAATATCATCTGGCTGGTCGGGGCCATCGTTATCGTAATAGCGATACTTAGCTTCCTTGGCCTGCGTTAGGATTCGCCTTTAGCGAAATCCGACGCGTGAGTAGGCAGTTACTTGGGTCGGCTCTGGAACCCACATGGGGTCCGCAGGCCTAGCAGCTATCCGCGCTAACGACCCCGCTCCTTCCGGGCGAAGTTCCCTGCCTGATCGATACCATCCAAGACCCAGTGCTCTCATTTGACGCAGCGTCTCCTGCCTTGAGCGGGTGACGTCTCCGTCCGCTCGAGTTTGCGGCTGCGGCGTGAAAATCACCCTCGGGCGGTTGACCTTCCAGCTGCTGGAAGGTCTATTTTCCTTGCGAACGGAGATTTTCATCATGAACATTGGCATTGCATCCGAGAAATCCGGGCTGCCGTCCAAGACGATACGCTACTACGAGGACATCGGGCTTTTGCGCCCGTCCCGGACAGACAACGGCTATCGCGACTATTCGGTAGCCGACATCCACCGCCTCCGGTTTCTGCAGCGCTCGCGCAGCCTGGGTTTTTCGGTCGACGAATGCCGCCAGTTGCTGTCGCTCTATCAAGACAAGGACCGCGAGAGCGCCGACGTCAAATCTATCGCCGAAGCCAAGCTGGTGGAGATCGACAGGAAGATCGCCGAACTCGTGGGATTGCGCGGCCTGCTGCATCATCTGGTCGAGCACTGTCACGGCGACGAGAGGCCGGACTGCCCGATCATCGACGAATTGGCGGGAGAGGGCGTGGTTCAGTGAAATGGACCGCCGCCGCGGTGATGCTGTCGCTTGCCTGCGCCTCCGCGGTGGTGGCCGCGGCCGGACCTGACCCAATCGTCGCGACGCGCCAGTCCTCGATGAAGGAGATGGCCGCTGCCGCAAAGACGATCGCCGGGATGTTCGATGGCAAGCTGGCCTATGACGCTGTGGCATTCAAGGCGGCGGCCGGGACGATTCGTACCCGCACCGGCCCTGCCCTCATTGCGGAATTTCCCAGCGCGACATTGGGTCCGCCTTCGGGCGCCAGGTTGGAAATCGACCAGGCCCGTTCGGAATTCGAGGCGCTGGCCCGTCACATCGGGACGCTGGCGAGCACACTGGCCGCCAAGGCCGAGCGGGCGCCCGCCAGTATCACCGACGACATGAGGATGGGTTCCGGCCCGGCGATGGGCGGCGGCAGCCTGCTTGGCAAGCGGCCGGCAGCGGCAGAAGCCGATCCTGCCAAGGCTCCCGCCGAGCACCTCCTACATCTTATCCTGCAGGATTGCTCAAGCTGTCATTCGAAGTTCCGGCAGAAGGTCCTGTGATCGCCGAGCGATCCGCGAGATCACCGGATGGCTGATTGGCCGGGTGCGGCGCTGATTGACGTTGCGGTGCCTTTTCTTCATTGTCCTGTTGCTGCCTCCGAGGTTCAGCAATGAAGCGCAGTCTCGCTTTCGGTGTGATTGTCGTCGGCCTGCTGGGCGGCAGCGCACTTTTGATTGCTGGCCAGTCCAGAGTCTCGCAAGATGCAATCCAGTCATCGGTTATCCGCACCCCTGAATTGATTGACAGCGCCTGGAAGCTCCCCGTGGCTGCCACTTTCAATGCCGACGTCACATGGCAATCAAACGGATCAAGGTGCGGCCCGGCAAGTGTCGCAAACACATTCCGCTCCATCGGCGAGGAGGAGACAACCGAAGCCGAAGTCCTCGCCGGAACCGGAAAGTGCTGGACAGGCTTTTGCGTCATCGGGCTCACGCTGGACGAGCTTGCCGAGGTCGCTCGAACGAACACCAGGCGGAAGGTTTCCGTGCTTCGGAATCTGAGCGCTGATGCGTTTCGCGAGCACATGAAGCGGGCCAACGATCCCGGCCGCCGTTACATCGTCAACTTCACCCGTGAGAAGATTTTCGGCGCCGGCGCTGGCCATTTTTCCCCAGTCGGAGGATATCTGGAGGCCGAGGACATGGTCTTCGTCCTCGACGTAAACGAGGACTACAAGCCCTGGCTGATCGAGCGTGAGCGCCTGTTTTCAGCCATAAACACAATCGACAGCGATGGCGACAAAAAGCGCGGCTTGCTGCTTATCGAGTAGCACGGTCGCAAGCAGTTTCGCAGACCGCCAACGAGCGTAGTGCCCCGGCTCGGGCGCCGGGGGTGGGGCAATCTCGCCGTGCTGCAAAAAGGCGGTCAGGGATGCGCGGGTCGAGGCGCTGTTGGGCTTCCTCAAGGAAGTCCGCGGCGGTAGCTATCTCAGCGACGCCGAAGTCGCCGGCATTGCCAAAGCGGAGCTCGAGAAATTTCCGCGCGCCCCTCGACGCCGCGCTATTAAATGAAGCTGCCTTAATCCAAGAGCCGAGCCCCTGCGGCTGCTTTCAATCGACCAGCACGGCGACCACTGCGGTGCAGTCGCCCGCCTTGACCAGCCCGGGGAAATGCCGCGCGGCCAGCATGCCGCCCATTCTTGCCCTGATCTCTTGAGGTGCGGCACCGGTGCGGCCGATGGAGTGGATGCGCGCCAGGACCTGGCCCACTTCGACAGGCTCGCTCAGATCGATCAACGTTTCGATCATCCCATCGTCCTCGGCGAACGAGAAGCAATCGCCCGACGGCATGTCTAGCCAGCGGGTCGGCTGCATCTCGACCGCACCGGCGACAATGCCGCAATGGCGCAGCACATTGAGCACGCCGCGACGAGCGATCCGCACCGTTTCCGCGCGGGAGGTGCCACCGCCGCCAAGCTCCGTGGTGATGAACAGCTTGCCCATCTCTTCGGCGGCAGTGTCGAACATGCCGACCGCATCGATCTCCAGCATCTTCATCGACCACGGCGCCGAGAACGCTTCGACCGCCGCGAACCCCTTCGCCTCCAGCACTTTGTCGGGCCGGATATGGGCGGCACAGAACGGCACGAAGTCGAGCGTCTTGCCGCCGGAATGGAAGTCGAGCGCGATATCGGTGCGCGGCAAAAGTTCGCGCTGGAAGTAATCGGCGATCTTCTCGGTCACCGTGCCGTCGGGCCGGCCGGGAAAGCTGCGGTTCAGATTGCCCTTATCGATCGGCGAGGTGCGGGTGCCGGCACGGAACGCCGGATAGTTCATCGCCGGCACGATGATCACCGTGCCGCTGATGTGCTTCGGATCGAGCATACGGGCGAGATCGTAGAGCGCCAGCGGCCCCTCATATTCGTCGCCATGATTGCCGCCGGTGAGCAATGCGCTCGGCCCGCTGCCGTTGCGGATCACGCAGATCGGGATCATCACCGATCCCCAGGCCGAATCGTCACGGCTGTAAGGCAGCCGCAGGAATCCGTGCTGCACGCCGTCGCGGTCGAAATCGACGGTCGGCGTGATCGGTGAGGGGCGAAGGCTGGACATCGGGCTCAATTCTTCACGACCAGCTTGCGCGGCACATTGGCCAGGCACTCGACCCCTGTCTCGGTGATCAGGATGGATTCGGTGATCTCGAGCCCCATCGTCTCCAGCCACAGGCCGGTCATGAAATGGAAGGTCATGCCCGGCTTCAGCTCGGTGCGGTCGCCGGGGCGCAGGCTCATGGTGCGCTCGCCCCAGTCCGGCGGATAGGAAAGCCCGATCGGATAGCCGGTGCGGTTGTCCTTGACGATGCCGTATTTCTTCAGCACCGCGAAGAAGGCGCTGGCGATGTCCTCGCAGCTGTTGCCAGGCTTCGCCGCGGCAAGCCCGGCCTCCATGCCTTCCAGCGTCGCCTTTTCGGCATCGAGGAATTCCTGCGTGGGTTTACCAAGGAACACAGTCCGGGAAAGCGGACAGTGATAGCGGTTATAGCAGCCGGCAATCTCGAAGAAGGTACCCTCGCCCGACTTCATCGGCCGGTCGTCCCAGGTCAGATGTGGCGCCGACGCATCGGGGCCCGATGGCAGCAGCGGTACGATCGCTGGATAGTCGCCACCGATCCCGTCGACGCCGCGCGTGCCGGCATCATAGATCTCGGCGACCAGATCGCATTTGCGCATGCCGACTTCGATCTTGTCGGCGATACGCTGGTGCATCGCTTCGACGATCCGGGCGGCCTTGCGCATATAGTCGATTTCGGTCGGGCTCTTCACCGCACGCTGCCAATTGACGAGTGCCGTGGCATCGACGAAGCGGGCGTTGGGCAGATGCTTTTGCAGCGAAGCAAAGGCGGCGGCCGAGAACCAGTAATTGTCCATCTCGACGCCGATGCTGAGCTTGCCCCAGCCGCGATCGGCCAGCACCTGCGAGAGAAAATCCATCGGGTGGCGTTCGGTCGACTGCACATAGTGGTCGGCATAGCCGACGATATTGTCGTGCGCGAGATACGCGGTGCGCTTGGCGCCGTTGGCGTCCTGACCGCGCCCGTACCACACCGGTTCGCCCGACGGCGGCACGATGACGGCCTGATGCACATAGAACGACCAGCCGTCATAGCCGGTCAGCCAAGCCATATTGGACGGATCGCTGACAATAAGGAGATCGACACCCTTGGCCTCCATGGCCTTCCGTGTCTTGGCGAGGCGATCCGCATATTCGCCGCGCGAGAATTTGAGATTGGGCTGCATTGTTCTTGGTCCTCGTTTGTTGGGCCTTGCGGCCAGCATCAGCTTTCGAAAATAGTCCCGGCATTCCCCGCCCGCGCACGGTCGCGGGCGAGCGTGGCGATCGCCGTGTCCTGGACGCCGGTGCCGGTCAGGTCGGCGATGGTGATGTCGCTGGCTGAGCGCCGGCCGTGCTTTTCGCCTGCGATGATCTGGCCGAGTTCGGTCACTTCGGCATCGGCCGCCATCACGCCCGCCGCGATGGCATGGTGCAGTTCGCCTAGCAGCCGCGTCTGTTTCGCGCTGTCGGCGACGTAGAGATCGGCCATGCGCAGGATCGCCGGAGCGATCTCGTTCTTGTGCTCGGCGTCCGAGCCCATAGCGGTGATGTGCTGGCCGGCCAAGACGAAGCCGGCTTTGATCAGCGGCTCGGTCGACGGCGTCGTGGTGACGATGATGTCGGCATCGGCGGCCGCATTTGCCGCGTCGGGGTCGGCGCGCACGGCGATGCCTAGTCTTTCGCGCAATGCATCCGCCGCAGCCTCGGCCTTGGCGGCGTCCCTGGCCCAGATGCGGGCCTCGGCGATCGGCCGCACCAGCATAAGCGCCTCGAGCTGCAGTCCAGCCTGGACGCCGGCGCCGAAGATCGCGGCGATCGAGGAGTCCGGCCGCGAAAGGTGTTTAGCCGCGACCGCTCCGGCCGCCGCTGTGCGGATGTCGGTGAGATAACCATTGTCGAGCAGCAGCGCCTCGACCAGCCCGGTTTTTGACGACAGCAGCACCATCATGCCGTTGACGCTGGGCAGGCCGAGCTTCGGATTGTCGAAGAAGCCGGGACTGATCTTGATGGCAAAACCGTCTATCCCAGGCACATAGGCGGTCTTCACGTCGACCTCGCCGCGATGCTCGGGAATGTCGAGCCGCAGGATCGGCGGCATCGCCACTGGCACGGTGGCAAGCGCGCGGAACGCATTCTCGACGCAGGCGACGGCATCGAGATCGAGCTTCACGATCGCGCGCAATTCGGCTTCGGTGAGTATCGTCATTCGGCTCATGCGGCGTTCGCCTCAATTGCTGCGCCGCAAACGACTTTCCTGTGCAATGTCATGTCGATGTTGCGGCCCGACAGAATGAGCACCGTGGGGCCGCTCGCCCTGACTTTGCCGGACAGCACGGCGGCGATGCCGACCGCGCCGGCGCCTTCGACGATCTCGCGCTCCTGTTCATAGGCATGGCGGATGCCGGCGGCGATCTCGCCCTCGTCGAGCAGGATCACGTCGTCGAGCAGGTCGCGGCACATCGAGAAGGTCAGCCGGTTGTCGAGGCCGATGCCACCGCCAAGCGAATCCGCCAGCGTCGGCAGTTCCTCTACCAAAACTGGATGTCCGGCATTGAGGCTCGCCTTCATCGCGGCACCCCGCGCCATCGAAACGCCGATGACCTTCGTGCTCGGACTGACGCCCTTCACGGCCGCGGCGACACCCGCTGCCAGTCCGCCGCCGGACAGCGGCACCAGCACCAAAGCGGCGTCCGCAACCTGCTCGATGATCTCCAGCCCGAGCGTGCCTTGCCCGGCGATGATACCAGGATGGTCGAAGGGCGGCAGCATGACCAGCCCCCCTTCCGCGACCAGCCGGTCGACTTCCTGCTGCGCATCGTCCTGGCTGTTGCCGACGATGCGGATCTCGGCGCCAAGCCGACGGATTTCATCGAGCTTATTCTGCGGCACCCGTCGCGACATGCAGATCGTCGCGCGCATGCCTTCGAGCTTCGCCGCGTGAGCCAGCGCCCGGCCGTGATTGCCGGTCGAGGCGGCGACCACGCCACGCGCCTTCTCCTCGGCGTTCAGCGACGCGATGGCGTTCGAGGCACCGCGCAGCTTGAAGCTGCCGGTGGACTGCCGATGTTCGAGCTTGAGATAAACAGGCGCACCCAAGTGCCCGGAAAGACTCAGAGAAAGCGCGGTCGGCGTGCGTTCGACCTTAGCTGAGATGCGCTCGCGCGCCGCGCGGATATCGGAGAGGGTGACGTCGTTCGCGGTCATGACCTTTGCTCTGCAATCAATTCAAAGGCAGCGTCATCAGACGGCCGAATTCGGCACGCGGCTCGTCGTCCCCGCAAAGCCGCAGACAGTTCCAGGCCGTCGCCTGGTTGCTGGTGACGACCGGACGGCCGATCGCCTCTTCCATGCCGACCACGGCAAGTGCTGCCCGCAGCGCAGTGCAGGAGACGAACAGCGCGTCGGCTTTTTCGTCCATCGCATCGAGCGACAGATCGACCAGCGACGCAGGCGCAATCCGCGCCATCTCGCGGTCGTCCTCGAAGCCGAGACAGGTGAAGCCGGCGATCTCGAAATCATGCGCCGCGAAATAGGCCGCCATCGGCCGGCTGGTTTCGACCGTATAGGGAGTAAGGATGCTGATCGTCCTGGCGCCCAGCGCCTTCAAGCCACGTACGCCTGCCATCGGCGGCGTGACCACCGGCACGCCGGGCTTGGCCGCCTGCACCGCCGCCTCGATCTCGGCATCGCCGATGACCACGGAGGCCGAGGTGCAGGAATAGCAGATCGCGTCGAGCGGCTCATCGGGCAGGATGAGCGCCGCGCCCGCCGTAAGCGACGGCTGCATCTTGCGCAAATTGTCCGGCGTCGTCGGATTGGCGTAGGGAATGCGCGCGACATAAACGCCGATCCGGTCGCTCGCCACCATGCGGCGAAAATCCGGTTCGGTCGTATGGTCGGTCGCAAGGATGATCAACCCGACGCGCTTTTCCAGGGAACGCGCGTCGAGCCCCGGCCGTGTCGGCGTCAGTCTGATCTCGGGCAAGTTTTTCATGAAAGACTACCTCTCGATCTTGCCGTAACGGCGTTCCAGCCAGCGTAGCAGCACGACCGAGAAAAGACTGATGACGAGGAAGAAGGCGCCGACCAAGGTCATCGGCTCGACATAGCGGTAATAGGTGTTGGCGACGCTCTTGGCCTGGTTCATCAGTTCCAGCACGGTGATCGCCGACAGCAGCGGCGTCTCCTTGAACATCGCGATGAAGTAGTTGGCAAGCGCCGGGATCATCGGCGGAATCGCCTGCGGCATGATAATGTGGGTCCAGGTCTGCCTGGCGTTCAGATTGCAGGCCTTGGCGGCTTCCCATTGGCCGCGCGGCACATTCTCGATACCGGCGCGATAGACTTCAGCCGTGTAGGTGCCGTAATGCAGGCCGAGGCCGATGACGCCGGCCACCAGCGGCGGCAGCAGGATACCGATATCGGGCAGCACGTAGAAGATGAAATAGAGCTGCACCAAAAGCGGCGTGCCGCGAATGAATTCGGCGAGGAAGCCGACGGTGCGCGACAAGCCCTTGTTCGGCGAGCGCCGCGCCAGCGCGATGGCCAGCCCCACGATCGCGGCCAGAACCGAGCCGAGCAGCGTCGCCAGGATGGTGATCTTCACACCCTGGATCAGCGTCGGCATGATCTCCCAGACGAAATTCCAATCCCACTCCATTATGAGGCCCGATCCATCATACGCGCACCCCGTCGAGGCCGCGCGCCATCCGGCGTTCCAGCGATCTCACGCCCCAGGAAATGATCAGCGCGAGGACGAAATAGATGATGAGAATGGTGGTGAACGGCACCAGCGTGTTGCCGGTCTGCGAGCGCACCACCTGCGCCTGGAAGGTCAGATCGGCGAGCGAGATCAGCGAAACGACGGCGGTGGCCTTGAGCAATTCGATGGCGTTGTTGCCGAAGGTCGGCAGCATGACCAGCAGCGCCTGCGGCAGGATGACATGGCGCATGCCTTGCCAGCGGCCGAGATTGAGCGCGGTGCAGGCCTCGTACTGTTCGCGGCCGATCGACTGGATGGCGCCGCGCACCACCTCCGCCGCATAGGCGCCGACATTGAGGCCGAGCGCCAGCACGCCCGCCTGCAGCGGCGTCAGCGAAATGCCGATGAAGGGCAGCACGAAATAGGCCCAGAACAGCTGCACGAAGATCGAGGTGCCGCGGAAGAATTCGATATAGGCGGTGGCCAGCGCCCGAATGGCGAAAAAACGCGACAGCCGCCCCAGCCCGGCGAGAAACGCCATGATCAGGGCAAGCACCGACCCCATCAGCGTCAGCTCGATGGTAACAAGCGCTCCCTGCATTATCAGGCCGAAATAGCCGGACCATTGGGTCATTGGGTCGAGAGTTTCCGCGTTGAATGTCTAGCGAGACGTTGGTTCCAGCGTCCTGCTCACGGTTCACGGGGAGAAGATGCCGGCAGGCAGATGAGGGGCGGCGCGAACCAACCAAAGTATGGCGCTGCCCCCATCCGACCCTTCGAGCCACCTTCTCCCCGCGAAAGGGGGGAAGGAAAAGGGCGCCTACTTTGCCGAGCAGAGCTTGTCGCGGCTTGTCGACATCGCTGCCGCTGCCGAGAAGCCGTAAGGCTCGATGATCTTGGCGAATTCACCGGACTCCTTCAGCTTGGCCAACTCGACGTCATAGGCGTCGCGCAGCGCTTCGTCGCCCTTCTTGAAGGCTGCGCCGTCGCAATAGACCGGCGCGCCGACCACCGGAGCGACAACTTCGAGGTTCGGGTCGTTGGCCTTCTTGACCAGATCATTGATCGACAGCACTGGCAGCGAATAGGCGTCGATGCGGCCGTCCTGCAGCATCTTCAGGCCGCTCTGGCCGTCCGGCACGACGATGACGCGGTCACGTGGCACACCAGCGGTGAGCGCCAGCTTCTCCTCGGTGCCGCCGCCCGGCGCCCCGATCGTCGCGGTGGCATCCTTGGCGACATCCTCGTAGCTCTTGAAGCCCTTGGGGTTGCCCTTCTTCACCAGCATCGCCTCGGCGTCGCACAGCACCGGCTCCGAATAGACAACGGCCGCGCAACGCTCCGGCTTCATAAACAGGCCGGCGGTGACGACGTCGAAACGGCCGGCCTGCAGGCCGGGAATCATGGCGCCATATTCCGAGATCGAGGCGACGATGTCGTTGACGCCGAGGCGCTTGAAGATTTCACGCGCCACATCGGGCGCCGCGCCCGAAACCTTGCCGTCGGCCGCAACCGCCGTGTAGGGCGGCTCATTGGCAATGGCGACGCGGGCGAAGCCCTGTGCCTTGAGCTCTTCGAGTTTGCTGTCGTCGGCCGATCCCGCGGTCGAGGCGGCCAGAATTGCGGTTAGTGCAACACCGGCCACGCCGGCCAGAATGCCAAGTTTCTTCATTGTTCCCAACTCCTTGCTTCTCTTCTTGGTTTGGTCGTTCTACGGGACGGCTCGCCGCCCCTTGAGGACGGCTTCGCCGCCTTGGCATGGCGGTCAGACGCGATGTCCGGCCGCGATGATCTTCTTCAGGAAGCCTTGCGTGCGCTCCTGCTTGGGATTGCGGAAAATCTCGTCGGGCTTGCCTTCTTCGACTATCTTCCCGCGGTCGAAAAACAGCACCCGGTCGGCGAAATCATGGGCAAAACCCATTTCATGGGTGACGAGCAGCATGGTCATGTCTGTCTCGGAGCAGAGCCGCCACAACACGTTCAGCACCTCCTCGACCAGTTCCGGATCGAGCGCCGATGTCACCTCGTCAAACAGCATGATCCTGGGCTGCAGCGCCAGCGCCCGGGCGATCGCCACGCGCTGCTTCTGCCCTCCGGAGAGCTGCGCCGGCATCGCTTTCGCCTTGTCGGCCATGCCGACCATGTCGAGCAGTTCCATCGCCCGTTTTTCGGCGGCGGCACGCGGCATGCCCTTGGTCAAGATCGGCGCCAGCGTGACGTTGTCAATGACACTCTTGTGCGGAAACAAGTTGAACAGCTGGAAGACCATGCCGATCTTCTGGCGCATTCTTGCCAGATGCCGTTCGTCGGCGGGCAGCAACTGGCCGTTGCGCTCCATGTGGTAGAGCTGCTCGCCGTCGATCTGGATGTGGCCGCTGTCGATCCTCTCCAGCGTCATCAGGATGCGCAGGATCGTCGTCTTGCCCGAGCCGGATGGGCCGATCAGCGCCAGCTTCTCGCGCGGCATGACCTGCATCGACAGGCCGTCCAACACCTTGAAGGTGCCGAAGCTTTTCGAAATGCCGTCGATCTTGATGATGGGCGCGGACAATGAATTCCCCGTTGCTGGAGAAGCTTGGTGCCTTCAACGATGCGGAACGCGCCAAATCATGTCAATCAGGAAAATAAACTCATGACAATGTTTCTGGCTCCGCACAATTCCGCGGCGATCTTTGCCTAGATCGCCAGCAGGAGATGCTCCGGATCGCCGAGCAGAAGTTTGGTGACAACGCTCAGGCCGGCGCGCAGTTCCTCCTCGGTAGTCGAGCCCAGCGAGATGCGCACTGCCGGCTGCCAGGGCTCCTGGGAAATACGGAAGGATGTGCCTGGCGCGATCGCCACGCCCTGCAAACGGGCCTGCGAGACGAAACTCTCCTCGGCGCGGTCGCCGGGTAGCCGCAGCCACAGATGCAATCCGTCGCGATGGACACGATAGTCGACCCCGGCAAGCACCTGAGCGGCAATCTCCTGCCGCCGCCCCAGTGCCGAACGTTGCCAGCGGACAAGCTCCATCGCAGTGCCGTCGGTCACCCATTTTGTCGCGATCTCCGCCACCAGCGGCGTCGCCATCCAGTTGGAGACGAGATGCCGGTTGGCGACGGCGGCGACATAGCGGTCGGGCGCCGCGAGATAACCAATGCGCAGGCCTGGCACGACGATCTTGGTGAAGGAGGTGACGTAGAGCGTGCGCTCGGGCGCGAAGGCGGCGACCGGCGGCGGACGACCCTCGACCAGCGGGCCGAGCACGTCGTTCTCGATGATGGCGATGTCGTGCCTGCGCGCCACCGCGGCTATTTGCTCGCGCCGCGCGGCGCCCATAAGCGTTGCGGTCGGATTGATCACCGAGGGCTGCACGAATACGGCGCGGATGTCGGAAAGCTGGCACGCCTCGTCGAGCGCCTCCGGGATCAGGCCATTATCGTCGATCGGCAGGCCCTCGAGGTTGAAGCCGAGATAGCGCGCCAGCGGGATCAGCGTATGGTGGCCGATCGCCTCGGTGGCGACGGTCGAACCGGGCGGCGCCACGCTCATCAGTGCCACCGTCATGCCGGCCGTGGCGCCGTTAGTCAGGCTGACATTCTGCGCGGATACATCGAGACCGCACAGCCGCAGCCATTCGACCGCCACCGCGCGGTGGCGCGGGAACACCATGTTCGGCCGGAACGACAGCGCCGAACTCGACGGCAGGTTCTCGGCAAGCCAGCTCAGCGCCTGTTTCAGCCGCTCCAGATGCATCGGCTCGCAAACCGGCTTCAGGATGGAGAGGTCGATGACCTCGCCAAGACGCTCCGGCAGGTATGGCGGCTCGGGCTCGCGGCGCTGCGTCTGCACGAAGCTGCCGCGGCCGATCTCGCCGGAGACCAGGCCCCGGCGGATCAGTTCCTCATAGGCGCGACTGACCGTCTGCACCGAAAGCTTCAATTCGTCGGCCAGCCGGCGATGCGTCGGCAGCCGCGCGCCGTTGGCCAGCCGCCCATCATGGATCGCGCGCGCGAACTGGTCGGCGAGCGATTGATAGGCCGGCCGCCGGATGAGCGCGGGATCTGGACGCCATAATGTCATGACTTATTAGAGATCGAAATCAGTGCAATTGACAATCGAAATAATGCGCCGTCATGGTGTCGGGCAAGAAAAAAGCAGACGCTCATGGCCGCATTGAAACTCGATCAGATCGACCTCAAAATCCTCGACGTGGTCCAGCGCGACGGGCGCATCACTAAGCTGGCGCTCGCCGACAAGGTGGGCCTGTCGCCGACGCCGTGCTGGATGCGGCTGCGCAAGCTGGAAAAGGCCGGCATCGTCTCCGGCTATCACGCCAAGGTTGCGATGCGCGCCGTCGCGCCGGTCGCCACCGTACTGATGGAGGTGACGCTGGCCAGCCACCGCCAGGCCGATTTCGACCGTTTCGAGCGCGTCATCCGCGACGTCCCCGAAATCGTCGCCTGCTGGTCGGTGGGCGGCGGCGTCGACTATCTGCTGAAAGTGATGGCGCGCGACATCGACGCCTATCAGCGGCTGGTCGACGCGCTGCTCGAACGCGAGATCGGCATCGACCGCTATTTCACCTACATCGTCACCAAGACGGTGAAGGAGGAAATGGCCTTGCCGGTGGCCGATCTGTTGCCGGCGTCGTCGTAACGCTAGAGAGATCGGCTGCCGGGGCGATGCAATAGAGACAATCTCTCTACGCGCGGGCGCCGAAACAGCCTCTTTGTCCGGGCCGCGCGAATAGTCTTCCCGTCACTTCGAACCGGGAGTCTTCGAAATGTCCGCGCATTTTGCCCGACCAGAACGCCATGAAGCGCTTGACCGCCTCGCCGACCGCCGGCTGCTGCGCGAACTCGCCTATGTCGACGGCCACTGGACTGCGAGTGAAGCCGCCGAGAGCTTCGAGGTGATCGATCCTGCCACAGGCACCACCGTTGCCTGGGTTGCCGCGCTCGATAGCAGGCAGACGAGCAAGGCGATCGACGCGGCCTCCCGCGCCTTTCCCGCCTGGCGCGCGGCTCTCCCACAGGAACGCGCGAGAATTCTGCGAAAATGGTTCGACCTGATCATCGCTGCCAAGGATGATCTGGCGCTGTTGATGACGCTCGAACAGGGCAAGCCGCTTAGGGAAGCGCTTGGCGAGATCGACTACGCCGCCTCCTTCGTCGAGTGGTATGCCGAGGAGGCAAAACGCCTCAACGCCGAAAGCGTCACCAGCCACTTGCCAAACGCCGAGATGATGGTGCGGCGCGAGCCGCTCGGCGTCGTCGGCGTTGTCACCCCGTGGAATTTTCCCGCGGCCATGCTGACCCGCAAGGCGGCGGCCGCCCTTGCCGCCGGCTGCACCATCGTCGCGCACCCTTCGTCGGAAACGCCGCTGTCGGCACTGGCGCTGGCCGAGCTCGGCGAACGCGCCGGCCTGCCGGCAGGCGTCTTCAACATTCTCACCGGCAAGGCTTCGACCATCGTTGGGCGGATGTGCGAAGACGCTCGCGTCCGGGCCATGAGCTTCACCGGCTCGACCGAGATCGGCAGGCTGATCGCCGCGCAAAGTGCGCCGACGATGAAGCGGCTGGTAATGGAGCTTGGCGGCCACGCGCCGCTGATCGTCTTCGCCGACGCCGATCTCGACAAGGCTGTGACCATAGCCGTCGATGCCAAATTCGCCACTTCCGGCCAGGATTGCCTCGCCGCCAACCGCATCTATGTCCAGCGCCCGATCTACGATCGTTTCTGCGCCGCCTTCGCCAGCCGCATCGAGACGCTGCGGACCGGCAATGGCCTGGCTGATGACACCGACATCGGGCCCTTGATGCATGAGCGCGGGGTCAAGAAGGTCGAGGAGCAGGTCGCCGATGCGCTCGCCCATGGCGCACGCTGCCTCACCGGCGGCAAACGCGATTCTGCAGGACCGCTGTTCTACCGCCCGACCCTGCTCGCCGATGTCACCGACCACGCGCTGATCATGCGCGAGGAAACTTTTGGTCCGGTCGCCGCCGTGACGCCTTTCGATAGCGAAGACGAAGCCGTCGCCCGCGCCAACGCCACCGAATACGGGCTTGTCGCCTATGTCGTCACCGAGAACGGCGGCCGCCAATTGCGCATGGGCCGCGCGCTCGACTACGGTATGGTTGCCATCAACCGCGTGAAGATCACCGGCGCGCCGATCCCCTTCGGCGGCGTCAAACAGTCCGGCATCGGCCGCGAGGGCTCGCGCCACGGGCTCGAAGCCTTTACCGATCTCAAATATCTCTGCCTGGACGTGGCCTAGAACCGCGCCCGACACTTTTTCTCAGGAGTAAAAAAGATGCTCGACCAGTCCAACGAACTCGCCGCCTGGGACCGCGACCACTTCTTCCATCCCTCGACCCATATGGGCACGCACGCGCGCGGCGAGAGCCCGACCCGCGTGATCGCCGGCGGCGAAGGCGTCACCATCTGGGACAACAATGGCCGCAAGAGCATCGATGCCTTCGCCGGACTCTATTGCGTCAATGTCGGCTATGGCCGCCAGAAGATTGCCGACGCCATCGCCGCGCAAGCCAAGAACCTCGCCTATTACCACGCCTATGTCGGCCACGGCACCGAGGCGTCGATCACGCTGTCCAAGATGATCATCGACCGCGCCCCGCAAGGCATGTCGAGGGTCTATTTCGGCCTCTCCGGTTCCGACGCCAACGAAACCAACATCAAGCTGATCTGGTACTACAACAACGTGCTCGGCCGGCCGGAGAAGAAGAAGATCATCTCGCGCTGGCGCGGCTATCACGGTTCCGGCGTCATGACCGGATCGCTGACTGGGCTCGACCTATTCCACAACGCTTTCGACCTGCCGCGTGCGCCGATCCTGCACACCGAGGCGCCCTACTATTTCCGCCGTGCCGACCGCTCGCTGAGCGAGGAGCAGTTTTCCCAACACTGCGCCGACAAGCTCGAAGAGATGATCCTGGCTGAAGGCCCGGACACGGTTGCCGCCTTCATCGGCGAGCCGATCCTCGGCACCGGCGGCATCGTGCCGCCGCCCGCCCTCTATTGGGAAAAGATCCAGGCGGTTCTGAAGAAGTACGATGTGCTGCTGGTCGCCGACGAAGTGGTCACCGGCTTCGGCCGGCTGGGAACCATGTTCGGTTCCGACCATTACGGCATCAAGCCCGACCTGATCACCATCGCCAAGGGCCTGACCTCGGCCTATGCACCGCTGTCTGGCGTCATCGTCTCGGACAAGGTCTGGCAGGTGCTGGTGCAGGGTTCCGACAAGCTCGGCTCGCTCGGCCACGGCTGGACCTATTCGGCGCATCCGATCTGCGTTGCCGCCGGTGTCGCCAACCTGGAACTGATAGACGAGATGGACCTTGTGACCAATGCCGGCGAGACCGGCGCCTATTTCCGTGCCGAACTGGCGAAAGCCGTCGGCGGCCACAAAAACGTCGGCGAGGTGCGCGGTGACGGCATGCTGGCGGCAATCGAGTTCGTCGCCGACAGAAATGATCGCGTGTTCTTCGATGCATCGCAAAAGATCGGGCCGCAGGTCGCAACCGCCCTCGCCGCAAGCGGTGTCATCGGCCGCGCCATGCCGCAGGGCGACATTCTCGGCTTTGCGCCGCCGCTCTGCCTCACCCGCGAAGAGGCCGACATCATCGTCTCGAAGACGGCCGATGCGGTGAAAAGCGTGTTTGCAAACATCTGAAGATCGACATGAATGCCATGACCAAATCCCTCCCCGCCACCATGGCCGCCGTGCAGCTGACCGGTCACGGCGGGCCGGAAAAGCTCGTCTACCGCACCGACGTGAAAGTGCCCTCGCCCGCCCCAGGTGAAGTGCTGGTCAAGGTCACCGCTTGCGGCATGAACAACACCGATGTCTGGGTGCGTCAGGGCGCCTATGGCACGGAAGAAGATGCTGCCGCGGTATCGACTTGGCGCCGCCAAGGCAACACGCTGACTTTCCCGCGCATCCAGGGCACAGACACGGTCGGCCACATCGTCGCCGTCGGCGATGGCGTCTCGCCGGACCGTATCGGCGAGCGGGTGATGGTCGATTTCTCGATCTACAACCGCGACGACGATTCCCTCGCCGACATCGACTATATGGGCCACGGCCGTGACGGCGGCTATGCCGAATACCAGGCTGTGCCAGCCGAGAACGCCCATGTCGTCGATACCGAAATGACCGATGTCGAACTTGCCACCTTCTGCTGCGCCTATCTCACAGGCGAACAGATGCTGGAACGTGCCGCACTAAGAGCTGGCGAGCGTGTGCTGGTCACTGGCGCTTCTGGCGGCGTCGGCTCCGGCATCGTGCAGCTGGCGCGGGCGCGCGGCGCCATCCCCTATGCCGTCGTCGGCAAGGGCAAGGAACAGGCGGTGCTCGACATCGGGGCCGAAGCGGTGATCACTCGTGGCATCGCCGACCTGCCCGCCGCCGTGAACGCAGCGACCGAGGGCCGGCCGATCGACGTGGTTGCTGACCTGGTCGGCGGCGCCATGTTCAACGACCTCTTGCGCATCCTCAGGCCCGAAGGTCGCTACACGACGGCCGGCGCGATTGCCGGCCCGGTCGTACAGCTCGATCTGCGCACTATGTATCTCAAGCAGTTGCAGCTGCACGGTTCCAGTCAGGGCACGCGACACGATTTCCGCCGTATCGTCCGCTACATCGAGGACAAGAAGATCCGACCGCTGGTCGGCGGCGTCTACAAGCTCTCCGATTTCCACCGCGCCCAGGCGGATTTCATTGCCAAGGATTTCGTCGGCAAGCTGGTGGTCGTTCCGGATGCCGTCTCGGATCTCGCTGCAACCCGTTGACAGCCAAGGCTAACGAGGGCTCGGGCTGTTCGCCGACACGGTAAAGTCGAGCGCGACATGGCCTTGCGGCGCGCCGAAGCGAAGGAAAGCTTCCGACAGCGTCGCGAACACCGGTCCAGCGTCGCCCCTCAGCTTCGTGCAGAAATTCTTCGACCTGTCGAAGACCCCCGAGGCCTTGAGGAAGTCGATGCAGCCGTAGATCTCGTCCATGTGGTGGCCCTCGCCGAGCGGATAGAGCGAGAACTGCGCGGCGACCTCTTGTCCGAGTTTTTTCGCACCGTCGACATGCGCCCGCGCCGCGCCGATGCGCTCGGCCAGGGACAGCTCGTGGCTGCTGCCGGAAATCGGTGTGCAGATCGGATCGTCAGGCTCGCCAGGGCAGCCACGCGACACCGTCGCCGACAACACGCAATGCACACCACTTGCCGCCGCCGAGGCGAACAGATCGCGCATGGCCGGGAAAAGCTGTTCGGGCGGGCCGACCATCAGCGTCGAAATGTCGTCGGTTTCGATGCGGAAATTCGGCCGATAAGGATCCATCGCCGAAAGTGCCCTAAGGATGACGCCGACGAAATCATCGCACATCGGATACAGGGAAATCTGTGCACCTGAAAACATAGTCGCCTCGCTCCGCTGGCATTACCCAGATCAGCTTGAGGGACCGAAGGCTTGCACCTTCCATCTCAGCCCCGGCAATACGGAGCGCCCCTGTCGATATGGGCGACGTAGCAGCTGCGCGAACGATGTTCAAGCAATGGCCAGCTCTAATTTAGTCTGGCATCGTGCTGCAGGAGCCGAACTTTCTCCTCAAACCCGTTTCCATACGGAAAACAATGCTGCACCCTTCAGCGCGATGGACGACTTGCTCTCGAGCACCGCACTAGGATTTGCTCCGGGCCACCTAAAGCATCGCAGCATCGCAACGCCGCAGGCATGGTCTTCCGGAAGCCAGCCTTCCGGGTCCCCTCTTTGTCTGAAATCGGCGTGCAGGATGGGATCGTTCCGACGCTCCTTCGCGTTGGGTGAAACCCACAAGGAGGAACGACCATGTCAGACGACAAACACGAACGCATTCGGCGCCGCGCATATGAGATCTGGGAACGAGAAGGCCAGACGCACGGTCTGCACGAGCGCCATTGGAATCAGGCGACCGTCGAAATCGAGAACGAAGACCGCTCGCTTGGTGCTCGCCCGCCGGCAATATCTGGTGCCGATGTGCCAGCTCCCACGCAGACCCAAAGCCGAGTGAAGAAAGGCAACCGCGCCGCTGGTCAATCGGATGTTGAGGCAGCGGAAGCGCTGGCGATGAGAACAGGCATCACCGGCGACCAAGCTCAAGACCTCATCGACCGCCTCGGTGACGATCCGCTGGCACTCGATGAGGCGGCGCGGAGCCTTAGAGCAACCGAAAGGTAACCGCCGGCTGTCCAGGCAGCCCATCGCTGTACTCGACACACCGCCGCAGATTTTCAATCTCCGCCCCCAAGCGGACCGCCGCACCGGCCGAACAAATGAAGCCCGCGCCTCTGGCGGAGAGAGCGGGCCGATCGGATCGCGGTCCTGTTTCATGACCTTGGACTGAGATCGCGGTTTCGCCTTCGACGCTCGATGATGCGTCCGTTTCGACGAGCAGCGTCGGCTGCGATCAGCGCCGGGAATGTTCCAGCCTCACGACGAGCGGGCCCAGTCCTGATGAGTTCCGTCACCGTCGCCGAGCGCTACGTTCCCCACACGAAGTCGAGGTCTGCCCGCATCGCGTGTGGGTAGAAAGCAGTGCATCAGCCTGGTTCGATTATCGCTCCCTCCACAAAACCAGTGAGGAAGGTTTTGACCCGTCGATCAGCATGGCCAGCCATCCACGTCATCGCCGCTGGTCCAACCCACAGCGACCGGTCGGGCGCACTTGGGTTTGCTGACCTGGATGGTCCGGCCGGTGCGTCCGGCCGTCGCGGATTGCGCCACTGAACGACCGAGTTCCGGTAGGTTCTCTTGATTGCACGGCACAGGAACTTGTACCTGCGTTCGACGTTGGCCGCGGCGTTAGCTTCTAGGTCCCGTCGAGATCGCGAAACTGCCCTCCACTATGACTGTTTCGGTCATCTTGCATCGCAGGAATTGAATCGTGGAATTCTCATCACGGCAATACCAATCGTTCTGTGCCTGAATGAACTCCGCTGAAAGCCGTGGCAGGTCCTCGGGAGACCAGATCATGCAGTAGCTGCCGATAGCAGAAATGTCTCGAGTGGTTGGGGGCGTGACCTTCTTCCACCGCGGGCCATCGACGAGCAGGATAGCCGGATCGCGCAAAAGTTCGGTTACCAGAGCAGCCTCGTCATCAGTATACATAATGAAACGAAGTTGGCTTCTCATTGTTCGACCCAATCGAGCAAGATGTCCGGTCGCGAAGACTTTCACGACCACATCCGTTTTGGAACACGGAAACAGGTCTTTAGCACTAGAGCGCTTCGCCTTTTGACTGAATCTGGATTCCCAAGTTTGCGCAAATCAGATTCGATGTCCTG